>JBGSSR010000043.1:0-2553 GCA_041736905.1 Sphingomonadaceae bacterium
GATATGTCGGGCACCGATGGCGACCGCGTGGTTACGGGCGTGGCGGCAGGAACGGTGTCCGCAACCT
This sequence comes from Sphingomonadaceae bacterium, assembly GCA_041736905.1. GTDB lineage: Bacteria > Pseudomonadota > Alphaproteobacteria > Sphingomonadales > Sphingomonadaceae > JBGSSR01. The sequence continues at coordinate 68 of JBGSSR010000043.1, forward strand.
CCACCGATGCGGTCAACGGCGCTCAACTAAACACCACCAACAATAACGTCACCAACACTGGCAACAGCACGGCGACGATGATTGGCGGAGGAGCGACGCTGAACCCCGACGGCACGATTGCCACGGCCCCGACTTTGGTCGGCGGCGCAGGCACGCACGACAACGTCGCCGATGCCTTGGCCGCGACCAATGCCATGACCACCAACATGGGAAGCGGCCTTGCCGATGCCCTTGGCGGCGGCGCAAGCGTGGCGGCGGACGGGACAGTCACTGCGCCGACCTATTCTGTGCAAGGGGCGACCCATAACAACGTGGGTGATGCTCTGGACGCCATCGATGGTACGCTGGACGATATCCAAACCGATATCACCAATATCGGCGGCGATATCACCAACTTGCAAGGGGATGTGGCCAGCCTGACCAATGGCACGGCCGGTATAGTTCGTCAAACCGGCGGCGCACCGGGAACTGGTGAAATCACGGTTGGAGCGGAAACCGGCGGCACTTCGGTCAATATGGCGGGCACAGCGGGCGACCGTACCGTGACCGGCGTGGCGGCGGGCGCAGTCTCCGCCACCTCCACAGACGCGGTGAACGGAAGCCAACTGCACGCCAGCAACCAAGCGCACCAAGCGGCCATTGGCGGTGCGGTCAGCTTGCTGGGTGGCGGCGCGACCTATGATCCGGCCACGGGTCAAATGACGGCCCCGTCCTATAATGTCGGCGGCGCGACCTATAACACGGTTGGCGGAGCGTTGACGGCGTCAAACTTGCTGGCGGTGCAATATGTGCCCGATGCCAATGGAGCGCCAACCAACGCGGTCGTCCTTGGCAATGGCAGCGGCGCGGTCAGCATGACCAATGTTGCAAACGGCAATGTCGCGGCGGGCAGCACCGATGCGGTCAACGGTGGACAACTCTACGCGGTGCAGCAAACCGCCAACGGCGCTTTGCAAACCAGTGGCGGGACCATGAGCGGCAACATCAACATGGGCGGCAACCGCATCACCAATGTGGGCGCACCGACAAGTGGGATGGACGCCGTCAACCGTGACTATGTCGATGGCATACAGGCGCGCAATGATGTGCAGTTTGATATGCTAACCACCGGCCTCAACTCCGCTTTCCGCAATATTGAGCGCAATGGGCAGGGTGTGGCATTGGCCATGGCGATGGGTGGCGGCTTCTTGTCCGATGATAAGGACATGTCATTGTGGGGCGCATGGGGTCACTTCGATGGCTATGATGCTTTCGCGGCGCAGACCTACATCCGTCTGACCGACGATATGTATATCAACGGCGCGGTGTCCTATGGTTTGGATGAGAATTTGGTCGGAACCCGCGTTGGTTTCGGTATTCAATTCTAAATTGATGCTCCAAGTTAAAGGGGTGCGGATTTCACGGGAGTCCGCACCCCCTATTTTTTTGAGGAAATGGGTTATGCGTATCGGGCAAGTTTTGGGCGGATTGGCCCTTGGCTTTTTGGTGGCGGCAACGCCAGTCATAGCGCAAGTGGGCAGCAATTCCGCGCCGCTGCGGATGCAGGGGCGCACTGACAATGGCCAAGCCGAGGCCCCGGCGCAACGCATCGCCCTGCCCCCGCCCGAGGTGATGATTATCCTAATCCGGTCCAGTTTGGTCGCTCTCGGCCAAGCCAATCAGACCGGCAATTATACCGTGCTCAACCAATTGGGCAGCGCGAATTTCCGCCGGAACAACACGCCCGAACGGTTGTCGCAGATATTCGCGCCATTTCGGACGAATAATATCGATTTGTCCGTGGTGGTGTTCGTCACCCCGCAATTGACCGAGGCTCCGCGGTTTGAGAATGGCCGGTTACGGCTCATCGGCTATTTTCCAACGCAGCCCATGCGGGTGACTTTTGATTTGATGTTTGAGCCAGACGGTGGGCAGTGGAAACTGTTCGGCCTAGGCGTGGATTTGGAGCGCACCGCCGTCGCCGCCACGCCGCAGCCTGTTCGTCAACCCACTCCGCCGCGTGCGCAACCGCCCTCCGCCACCGACAGCCGTTAGGAACCTTCCCCCTTGCCGCGCATTGGTAATGCGAACGACAATAAGGAAGGCATAGTATGAGCAAGAAACTCACGCAGGATTTTTGGCAGGCGCTGGATAATGATAAGGTCGTCATGCTATCACTGCATGGCGCGAACCATCATGCAATACCGATGACCGCAATGACGGACAAAGACGCCAATGGTGCGATCTGGTTCTTCACTAGCCGCGATAACCGTATCGCCCAAGGCGGAACCGCGATGGCGCAATTTGTGTCGAAGGGCCATGACATTTTCGCCTGTATTTCCGGCACTCTGACGCCAGAAATGGACACCGCCATCCGCGACCGGTTTTGGTCGAATATGGTGCAGGCATGGTTCCCGAATGGCAAAGACGACCCCAATCTTTTGATGCTGCGCTTCGACTTGGGCGATGCCGAAATCTGGCAGCCGGACCTTGGCATTGTTGGCACA
>JBGSSR010000057.1:0-4956 GCA_041736905.1 Sphingomonadaceae bacterium
GGCAACGGACAAGCGCGCCGCCGACAAAAAGGCAGCGGATAAGCGAGCTGCCGACAAACGTGAGGCTGATAAGCGGGCTGCGGATAAGAGAGTAGCCGATAGACGCACCGCCGATAAAAAAGCAGCGGACAAAAAAGCCGCCGACCAAATGGCCGCAGATAAGCGTGCCGCAGATAAGCGCGCCGCCGACAAGAAGGCGGCTGATAAGCGCGCTGCCGACAAACGCGCGGCTGACAAAAAAGCCTCTGATAAAAAGGCCGCCGATAAAAAAGCGGCAGACGCCAAAAAGGGCAAACCGCCCAGCGGTCGTCTTGATGGTATTGGCTCCGGTAAAACTGGCACAGGCACAAACGGCGGTAGTGCCGCAAAACCCGCCGCCGAAGTGCGCCAAGCGGCCAACGCCTCCATCGGCAATGAAGTTAAACCCTTCCTTCGCGCCTGCGCGCCCAGCGGCGTCGGGGTGTCCGATTTGCGTGTCTTTGTAAGCCTATCGCTCGGCAAGGATGGCAGCTTGCAAAGCGCCAATGTTTATGACGTTAAAGGCATCAATGCTTCCAACCAAAGTCAGGTTGAACCGATGAAGCGTTGTGCATTGCAAGCGGTCAAAAAAGCTGCACCATTCAAACTTGATCCTGACGGCTATGACGTTTGGAAAACCCATAAAATTCAATTGAAACCGAATTGAGGAGACGACGCCCATGTTGACCCCCCTGACCATGCGCGCCAAACACGCCTTGCTCTTGGCTTTGCCGTTGCTGGCTATTGCTGCGCCTGCATCCGCGCAAACCACGCCGCCGCCGGAGGATGAGCCGGAGCTTATCGAATTCGACGTCGCCAAGACGCGCACGATCGCCGTCCCGCGCTTGGCCGCTCCACAATCGGTGAACACGGCGGCGGGCAATACCGATACATTATCGCTGCAAATCGCCGAAGTGATCGCCTCCGACCTTGAGGCATCGGGCGTGTTTCAGGCCATCGGGCCATCGGGCATAAAAACGCCCACCCTCGCCCAAGTCACGGCGCCGGAGTTCGATTATTGGCGCGGCAAGAACGCCAACCAATTGATTCAAGGCTTCGTGCGCGTGGACAACGATGGCAAATTGCTCATCGGATGCTACCTCTACGATGTCGGCTTTGGTAGCGAACAAGCGAGCGCGGGGTATCGCGTAGACCCCGCCGATTGGCGCCGCGCCGCGCACAAATGCGCCGACAGCATCTATGGTAAGCTGACCGGTGAAATGCCGTTCTTCGACAGCCGCATTGCCTATATCGCGGAGACCGGCCCTAAAGGCGCACGGCGCAAGCAATTGGCGGTAATGGACAGCGATGGAGCGAACCACCGTTTCCTTACCAACGGCCAATCCACCGCACTCACTCCGCGGTGGTCACCGGATTATAGCAAAATCCTCTATCTCAGCTATTCCGACGGCAACCCGCGGATTTACATCTATGATTATAATAGCGGCACGCAAAAGCTCGTCACGGAAAGCCGCAACCCGACCTTCGCGCCGCGCTGGTCCCCCGATGGGCAATCGATCCTCTATTCGATGGCGATTGGCGGCAACACCGACATTTATATTATCAGCGCCAATGGCGGCACGCCCACCCGCCTGACCACCGAACCCGGCATTGATGTGGGGGGCAGCTTCTCCCCCGATGGGTCCAAAATCGTGTTTGAAAGCGACCGTTCCGGCGGGCAGCAAGTCTATGTGATGAACCGCGACGGCACCGGCCAACGCCGCGTCAGTCGGGGCAGTGGCCGCTATGCCACGCCCGAATGGAGCCCGCGCGGAGACCTGATCGCGTTCACCCGCATGGCGGGCGATTTCCGCGTCGGCGTGATGCGTCCCGATGGCACGGGCGAGCGCCTGCTCACCGATAGCTGGCAGGACGAAGCGCCCACGTTCGCCCCCAATGGCCGCGTCATCCAATTCTTCCGCACCGAAAAGGGCAGCGGCGAAACCAGCATTTGGCAGGTCGACTTAACCGGCGCGAACGAGCGCAAATTGCCCACCCCCGTGGACGGCAGCGACCCCGCATGGGGCCCCATCCGCCCCTAATCGAGACACGCACCAAACATCATTCATTACCAATTCAGCCGGTTTTGCTTTAATTTGAACGCAACTTACGCCAAACTGGCCATAAAGGAGACCAATATGACCCATTTCCTGACTAAGGGCCGCGCAATCCCCGCCGCACTCGCGTTGTCCGCACTGCTGCTGACCGGCGCATGCGGGAAGAAGAAAGTGGACGAACTGCCCCCCGCACCCGGCTATGGCGAAGGCAGCGGCGTCGGCACGTATGACCCCTATGCGCAAGGTGGCACCGGCACATATGACCCCAATGCCGGATACGGCACGGGCGGCACCGGCGGTGTCGATACAGGGCCAGGCAGTCAGGCTGACTTCATGCGCTCCGTCCAATCGGACCGCATATTCTTCGACACCGACCGCTATAATGTCGACAATGCCGACATGGTTGTCCTGCAAAGTCAGGCGCAATGGGCGATGCGTTATCCCAACACCATGTTGGTGATTGAGGGCCACGCCGATGAGCGAGGCACGCGGGATTACAACCTTGCGCTGGGCGAACGTCGCGCCAATGCGGCGAAGCAATATCTGATTTCGCTGGGCGTCCCCGCGGGCCGTATCCAAACGGTCAGCTATGGCAAGGAACGCCCGCAAGCCTTGGGCAGCGATGAAAGCAGCTGGGCACAAAACCGCCGTGCGGTAACGGTGACTGTGAAGTAATTTCGCACCACCGAACAAACAGGCCGCCCCGTCAAACGGGCGGCTTTTTTGTATGTGCCCTTTATGTCCGCTTGCCAAGGTGGAGGCGCTGCTCCATTACTGCCAAGCAACTAACTTAGGAGATTCCAGTATGTTCAGCCACATCATGGTCGGTGCCAATGACTTAGAGGCATCGAAGGCCTTTTACGACGCGACATTGGGCGCATTGGGCTATGCGCCGGGCACCTATGACGCCAAGGGCCGCGTGTTTTATCGCACCGAAAAGGGCATTTTTGCGATTACCAAGCCTATTGACGGCGAAGCCGCCTGCCATGGCAATGGCTCCACCATCGGTTTTTCGGTTGAAAGCGAAGAGCAGGGCAAGGCATGGCACGCCGCCGGCGTTGCCAATGGCGGCACGGCAATTGAGGACGCGCCCGGCATCCGCGAAGGCGGCGGCATGAAATTGTTCCTCGCTTATTTGCGTGATCCGGCGGGCAATAAGCTTTGCGCGCTCAAATGGATGTAAGATAAGGGCTGGCCGGATGGAAACCCTATCGACCAATTGCGCGTTTGGTGGTGGGCAGGGCGTATACCGCCACGCCTCCATCGCGACCGCCACCGACATGACGTTCAGCGTCTATGTTCCGCCGCATGAAGCAGGCATGCGGTTGCCGGTGGTTTGGTATCTGTCCGGCCTCACCTGCACGCATGCCAATGTGACCGAAAAAGGCGAGTATCGGCGCGCGTGTGCGGAACTCGGTCTGATTTTCGTCGCGCCGGATACTTCGCCCCGTGGTGAAGATGTGGCGGATGATGCCGACGGGGCGTATGATTTCGGCCTAGGCGCGGGGTTTTACGTCGATGCCACCGAAAAACCCTTCGCGGCGCATTACCAAATGCGGACGTATATTGAGGATGAACTTCCGGCGCTCATCTCTGTCGAATTTCCTGCCGATATGAGCCGTCAATCGATCATGGGGCACAGCATGGGCGGCCATGGCGCGCTAACTATTGGTCTCCGCAACCCCGACACCTTCCGCGCCATTTCCGCCTTTGCGCCCATCGTCGCGCCGTCGCAAGTGCCGTGGGGGCAAAAGGCCCTGAGCGGATATCTTGGCGCAGATGAGGCTGCATGGCGCGCCTACGACGCCTGCGCACTTATCGCCGATGGCGCGCGAGTCGATGCGTTATTGGTCGATCAAGGCGGCGCGGATACTTTCCTCGCCGAGCAACTGAAACCGCATTTGCTGGCCGAAGCGTGCGAGGCGGCGGGCATTGCGCTCGACCTATCCATCCACGATGGATACGACCATAGCTATTATTTCATCTCGACGTTCATGGAAAAGCACCTGCGTTGGCACGCGGAACGGCTGTCAGCCTAACAACGCACCTGCCATCAACAGCGTCACCTTCATATCAATCGCGCATCCATCCGCGCGTTTGGCGGTAATGAAATCGGGCAGGTCGGCCAATGACACGCGGTGCGGGGTAATCCCCTCCCCCTCCACGCCGCCGCCTGCGCCGATTTGGGTTAGGCCAGTGGCGCGGACGAGGGTGAAACTTTCCGATATGACGCCCGGCGAGCTGTAATATTCGCCAAGGTCGGTGAGCGTGTCGGCATGCCAGCCGGTTTCTTCCTCCAACTCACGACCCGCGGCGATTAAGGGGTCTTCGCCCTCCTCATGGTCGCCTACCAAACCAGCGGGCAATTCGATGCAGGAGCGGCCAAGCGGCACGCGATATTGTTCGACCAGCAACACATACCCGTCTTCAACAGCCAAAATCACCGCCGCCTTCATACCGCGCGTACGCGACACATATTCCCATGTGCCACGCGTTTTGGTGGCGATGAATTTGCCCTCCCAAACCGTGATTTCGGGCTCGGCGGCGGCGGCTTCTGCAAAACTCATAGTTCGATTAACCTGTCGGGCAGCTCGTTGGTATCGGCCTCGGTTTTCGGGAAATGCAGCGCGATCAGCGCGCCGACGGCGATTACGGCCTCCGCCATGCCAAGCCCGGCCTCGCCGCGTTTGATGCGTCCGATGAGCAGCGCCATGGCGTCGCCCCATTCCTCCGGCGCGACCTTTTCCACAATCGCGCGGTCGGCGACAATTTCGGCGCGGTGTTCTGCGAGTGAGACGTAAATCAACACGGCGGTCGCGCCATGCGTGCGCCCCTCGCCGCCGATGCGGAAAGCGGCAATCGCCTTGTCGCGCACACGGCG
>JBGSSR010000091.1:0-2505 GCA_041736905.1 Sphingomonadaceae bacterium
CGCCGTCGGCCGCGACCGCCTCCGACCCGCATTCGGGGCAGGTGTCGGGGAAAGCAAACGCCGCCCGCGCCTTATCCCGCGTCAGATTTTCCACCACTTGTGGGATCACATCGCCCGCCCGCTGCACCCGCACGCGGTCGCCAACACGGATGCCCAGCCGCGCAATTTCGTCGCGGTTGTGCAAAGTCACATTGCTCACCGTCACGCCGCCGACAGTGACGGGGGTCAGGCGGCCAACGGGGGTTAGCTTGCCCGTGCGGCCCACCTGTATATCGATAGCCTCGACCGTGGTTTCCGCTTTCTCGGCGGGAAATTTATGCGCGATTGCCCAGCGGGGGGCTTTCGACACAAAGCCCAAACGCTCCTGCAACGCCAAATCATCGACCTTATACACCACCCCATCGATGTCATACGGCAGGTCGGCGCGCAGCCGCTCAATGGCGCGATAATGGGTGAGCAGCGCCTCCACCGAGTCCAACCGCGCCAGATGCTCCGACACCGGAAACCCCCAGTCGGCAATTTGGCGCATCATCGCATATTGGCCAGTCGCGGGCACGTTGGAGGCCTCCCCCCAACCGTGCGCCAAAAACCGCAAGGGCCGTGCGCGGGTAATTGCCGCATCCTTCTGCCGCAGCGACCCCGCCGCCGCATTGCGCGGATTGGCGAAGATTTTACCGCCCGAAGCCTCCTGCGCCGCGTTCAGCGCCGCGAAGTCGGATTTGGCCATATAGACCTCTCCGCGCACTTCGAACACGGCCGGAATGCTAGCGGGCGCACCCGCGATGGATTGCGGAATATCGGATATGGTGCGCGCATTGGCGGTCACATCCTCCCCCACCTGCCCATCCCCGCGCGTTGCGGCGCGGACGAGCATGCCGTCCTCAAAGCGCAAGGACAGCGACAGCCCGTCAATCTTATCCTCCGCCGTCATGGGGATTGGCGCATCATCGCCCAAGTTCAAAAACCGCCGCACCCGCGCCGCAAACTCCGCCACGTCATCGTCGGCAAACGCATTGTCGAGGCTGTACATCCGCCGCTCATGCGTCACCTTGGCCAAAGGCGACCCCGCCACCGCCGCGCCAACTTGAGCATTGGGGGAATCGGGCCGGATAAGGTGCGGGAAAGCCGCCTCCAACTCGTTGTTCTCACGGACCAGCGCGTCATACTCCGCGTCGCTTATCTCAGGTGCGTCGTCGGCGTGGTAGAGCCGATTGTGATGCGCAATCAGCTTGGCAAGCCGCATGAGCCGATTGGCGGCGGTAGGTTCGGAGGGGGCGGGAGCAATCGTCATGAGCTATTCCGACATCTTTTCGTCTTTGAAATTTGTTAGTCCAAATAAAAGTGCTGTCGCAGGGGCTACGCGGACTACATCTTCATCAGTCATAATACGAAAATCGTGGACACTCCGCTTTTCGTTCGGGTTGAACCCAGCTCGCTTAATGGAGTCGAATATTCTATTCTCCACCCAACTTGCAGATTCTTCGAGAAGTTCAATGGAATCACGTCCTTTGAATTTGCCCTTCCGCATCAAGAAGAACGCCGACACATCATGAAGATTTCCTCCTAGAATTGTCGGAGGTTTGCCAGAAGTGCCATCTGGTTTAAGCCAGAGCTCATAGGCGGACCACTCATACTGATGGAGGATTTCGTTCCTTTCTTTTTGGAGAAAATCCCAAAAAATTGAATGATCTTCTTTATTATTGAGAATTTGATCCCACTCTTTTTGAAACTCAATCCTGATAGGTTCAGGAAGACATGACTTGCAATCGACTTTTCTAAGTGTGTCGATTGAAGCCCTCAAAATAGCACACGTTCCGATCCAAAGAATTTTCCAGGTGAAAATGGGTAGTGTTGGACTCCTCGACAAATTTTTCATCTCGGAAATACCTGACCTACCGTCGCACAACGCCCGATAGCTAGACAGCATATATTTGATTTCTACGAATCTGTTACTGTATAATTGTGGTGTTACCATACAATAATCAAACCCCCTCCATCAACCGGTCCGCTTGCGCCCGTGCTTCATCGGTAATCTCCGCCCCGCTTAGCATCCGCGCGATTTCCTGCCGCCTTCCGGCATCGTCCAGCAACGCTACGTCGGTGCGCGTCACTGTGCCGTCGGAAGACTTGGCGATGAAGAAATGGTGGCGACCGCGTGCCGCCACCTGCGGGCTGTGGGTGACGACGAGCAATTGTTTTTCCGCCGCAAGCCGCGCCAGTCGGTCGCCAATCGCTTGTGCCACTGCGCCGCCGACACCTCGGTCGATTTCGTCGAAGATGATGGTCCCTGCCCCGCCCTTTTCTGCCAATGCGACTTTGAGCGCGAGGATGAAGCGCGACAATTCGCCGCCCGACGCAATCTTGCCCAGTGGCCCGAACCCACTGCCCGCATTGGTGGCGATGAGGAATTCGGCGTGGTCCATGCCATGCGGGCCCCATGCGCCCTCGTCCAATCGCGTGACCTCCGTCCGGAACCGCGCCGCGTCGAGTTTCAGCGGCACAAGC
>JBGSSR010000229.1:0-4765 GCA_041736905.1 Sphingomonadaceae bacterium
AGCCGTGCCGACCTCGCCACCCGTCGCCATCGTCATGGGCAGCCAATCGGATTGGGAAACGATGCGCGAGGCCGCCGATGTGCTAACGGCGCTTGGCGTGGATAGCGACGCGCGCATTGTCTCGGCGCACCGCACGCCCGACCGATTGGTGGAGTTTGCGCAAGGAGCGGCACAGGCCGGATTTCACGTCATCATCGCGGGCGCCGGCGGCGCGGCGCATTTGCCCGGCATGGTGGCCAGCATGACGCATTTGCCCGTGCTGGGCGTGCCGGTGCAATCCAAGGCGCTGAGCGGCATGGATAGCCTGCTGTCCATCGTGCAAATGCCGGGCGGGATTCCGGTGGGGACGCTTGCTATCGGTAGCGCGGGGGCAAAGAATGCGGGTTTGCTCGCCGCGTCGATTTTGGCGTTGCACGACGCCGGTTTGGCCGAGCGATTGCAGGCATGGCGTGCGGCGCAAACGGATAGTGTTTCGGAAAAGCCGGTATGAGCGTCAACCAACAAGCCAAAACCATCGGCATATTGGGCGGCGGGCAATTGGGCCGAATGCTGAGCATGGCGGCGGCGCAATTGGGCATACGATGCCATATCCTTGCGCCCGATTCGGAAAGCGTTGCGGGCGATTGCGCGGCCAGCCTGACGCGGCAAAATTACGGCGAACGCCCGCCGCAGGATTTCGCGCGCAGCATCGACGTGCTGACTTATGAATTTGAGAATGTGCCGGCGTCCGCCTTTGCCGGTTACCCCGACGACGTGCGCATTTACCCGCCGGTTCGCGCGCTCGACATTGCGCAGAGCCGCGTGGCGGAGAAGCGATTTGTTGCCGATTTGGGCGGGGCCACCGCGCCTTTCGCTTATGCCGAAAATGCGGAAGAACTCGCCGCCGCCATTGCGCAAATCGGCGCGCCGTCGATCCTGAAAACCAACCGCATGGGCTATGATGGTAAGGGGCAATACCGCCTGTCGGGCGGGGAAGATGCCGCCGCGCTTTGGGCCGACATGGGCGGCGTGGCGCTGCTCCTCGAAGGGTTCGTCGCGTTTAGCGCGGAATTTTCCGTCATCATGGCGCGCGGGCGCGATGGCAGCCATGTGTTCTATGACAGCGCAGAAAACACGCACAAAGGCGGCATTCTCGACCGATGCCATGTTCCAGCCAGTGCGGCGGTGCTCGCCCAAGTGGATGCGGCGCGCGACCTGACGCTGAAAATCGCCGACGCGCTGGACTATGTCGGCGTATTGTCGGTGGAGTTCTTCGCCAGCGCCAATGGGCCCATCTTCAACGAAATGGCCCCCCGCGTGCACAACAGTGGGCATTGGACAATTGAGGGTTGCGTAACCAGCCAGTTCGCCAACCACATCCGCGCGATATGCGGCCTGCCGCTTGGCTCCACGGCGCTTACCGGAGCAAGCGTCGAAATGCTCAACCTCATCGGTGATGATGCCGCCGACGCCGCGGCGCTGCTTTCCGACATCTCTGCACATGTTCACCTTTACGGCAAGGCGGAGGCGCGCGAAGGGCGCAAAATGGGGCATGTTACGTGGGTTCGGGCATAAAGCGTGCTTTGGCAGCGATAGGGCGCTTTTCACCGTTGCCGTAACCCAATCCCCCCGCTAGTCATGCAACAGTGAATCATCCTGAGATCATCCTTGTACTGGCCCGCGCGCGTAACGGAACCATAGGGGCCAATGGCACATTGCCATGGCGTATCCCCGCCGACCTGCGCCATTTTAAGCAGGTGACCAAGAACAAGCCGATGATTATGGGGCGCAAAACCTTTGACACTTTGCCCGGCCTCTTGCCCGGTCGCCGCCATATCGTGTTGACCAATGACCCCGAATTCCAAGAAGACGGCGTTGAGGTTGTCCATAGTTTCGAAGAAGCCCTGCGCGCCGCCAATGCGCCCCATGTGGCGATCATCGGCGGGGCACAAATTTATGCACTAGCGCTGCCCATGGCAGACCGCATTGAGCTAACCGAAGTGGACGCCGATTTCGACGGCGACACCCATGTCCCCGCCTTCGACCCCGAAGAATGGGAGGAAGTGTCGCGGGAACGCCATGATGGCGATGGCACGAACGGCCCGTCTTTTGCGTTTGTTCGTTTGGTTCGCCGCATGAAGAAGCACGCCAGGTGAGTTTTTGGGCATGAGCTTTCAGGTCGTGTACAGCGACGAGGCTATCCCCGCCGAACTGCACAATGCGGTCGCGGCCTTGGGCAATTTCGATGGCTTTCATAAAGGGCATCAGGCCGTGGCGCGCACCGCGTTGGACAAGGCGCGGTTTGAGGGGCGACCCGCGATTATAGCGACATTTGACCCGCATCCCGCGCGGCTTTTCCAACCCGATACCGAACCCTTTCGCCTGACCACGTTGGAGCAACGCGCCGGATTGTTTGAACAGGCAGGTGCGGATGCCATGTTGGTATTCCGCTTTACCCGCGAATTGGCGGCGTTGAGTCCTGAGAAATTTGTGAGCGAAGTGCTCGCCGAGCGCTTGCATTTGGGCGGTGTCGTGACTGGCCAAGATTTCACCTTTGGCGCACGGCGGGCGGGCAATATCCACGTGCTACGCGCGCTCGGGGAACTGCACAAATTCGCGGCCGAGGCAGTCGGCGAGGTGCTCGACGGCGAACGCATCGTATCCTCCACCCGTATCCGCGACGCGTTGAAGGATGGCAAGCCGGAGGAGGCCGCCCGTCTGCTCACCCGCCCTTATACCATCATTGGCCGCGTCGAGCATGGCGATAAGAATGGCCGCAAACTGGGCTTTGCGACCGCCAATATCGACATGGGGACGTATTTGCGCCCGCAATATGGCATTTACGCCGTGCGCGGGATTTTGCCCGATGGACGTCTGCTGAACGGAGCGGCCAACCTTGGCATCCGGCCAACCTTCGACCCGCCGAAGGAATTGCTGGAGCCGTATTTCTTTGATTTTGATGGCGATCTCTATGGCCAAACCATCGCGGTGCAATTAATCCATCATTTGCGGCCAGAGGCGAAGTTTGATTCGATGGATGCCCTGATGGCCCAAATGCAGGCCGACTGCGATGAGGCGCGGCGGTTGCTAACGATGTAGGGGTAAAGCCATGGGTGACTTCGAAACCGACGATGATGAAATCGGCCAGGACCGCAACCGCAAACGGCGATGGATCGTTAATGGCCTATCGGTGATGATGCTGATCATCCTCTATCTCTTGGTCACCAACGCGCATTTTTATGCGCCGACGCCCAAGGGCAAAGTCAAATTTATTGCCCATCGCGGCGTGCATCAAATGTATTCACCCGAAGGGCTAGGCCGCGACACCTGCACCGCCGACCGCATTTACCCGCCGACGCACCAATATCTGGAAAATACCGTAAGCTCCATCAACCGCGCCGTGTTCGATGGCGCCTATATGGTGGAGGTGGACATCGCCCCGACGAAGGACGGCGAGATGGTCTTGTTCCATGATTGGACCGTGGATTGCCGCACCAATGGCAAGGGCGAGACGCGGGATCTGACGCTGGCGCAGCTAAAGGCGCTCGACATCGGCTATGGCTACACCGCCGATGGCGGCAAAACCTTCCCGTTCCGTGGGCGGGTCGGGATGATGCCAACGGTGCGTGAGGGGATTCGGGCCGCTCCGTTCAACCCCTTGTTTTTCAATTTCAAAAGCAAATGGGCAGGCGAGGCTGATTTGCTATCGAAACAGCTTAAGGCCGCGGGGCGCGACCCGTTGAAATCCCACGATGCCGTCTATGGTGCGCAGGGGCCGGTGGACCGGATGCGCGAACTGCATCCCGGCATTTGGGCATGGACGAAGGCAGAGGTGAAGGCCTGCACCAAGGATTACCTCATCTATGGCTGGACCGGCATAGTCCCCGAAAGCTGCCGCGACCGGACGATTATCGTGCCGCTGAATTACCAATGGGCGTTCTGGGGCTGGCCCGACCGGATGATTGCGCGGATGGAAAGCGTGAACGCCAAAATCATCCTTGTCGGCCCGTATGAAAGCGGCGCACGCGGGCCAAAAGGTCTTACCAAGGTTGAGGAAATCGGCGATATTCCCATTAGCTTTAATGGCTATGTCTGGGTGGAGAATATCCACGAAATTGGCCCCGCGATAAAGCGGTAGACCCCTTAAACCTTCCCCCCATTTGGGGAGAAGGATAGGCAGGCTTAGCAGTGCAACTGCTTAGCCGGACTTGGATGAGGGGGTAGGGATGCCGAAAGGGCAGAACCCCTCACCCCGACCCTCTCCCTATGGGAGAGGGGGCAACATGGGAGGAGGACTAAAACCCGATCCAAAATCCCATTGCCCGCCGCGCTTTGCTCCCCTAAAGCCTTGGCCCATGAGCGAACCAAAAGATTTTAAAGACACCGTCTTTCTGCCCACCACCGATTTCCCCATGCGCGCCGGATTGCCGCAGAAGGAGCCCGCGATTCTGGCCAAGTGGCAGGCGGATGACCAATATCGGCAACTGCGTGAGGCCCGCAAAGACGCGCCCACGCAATTCATCCTGCACGACGGACCGCCCTATGCCAATGGCGACATCCATGTCGGCCATGCGTTGAACCATATCCTGAAGGACATGGTGTGCCGCACGCAAAGCCTGCTGGGCAAAGACGCGCCTTATGTCCCCGGCTGGGACTGCCACGGCCTACCCATTGAGTGGAAGGTTGAGGAACAATATCGCAAGAAAAAGCGCAACAAGGATGAGGTTCCGGTCAAGGAATTCCGCGCCGAATGCCGCGCCTACGCCCAAAATTGGGTGAATGTGCA
>JBGSSR010000118.1:0-2065 GCA_041736905.1 Sphingomonadaceae bacterium
CCCTCCGCCAACGTCAGCGCGGCGCGCGCGCGATCAATTGCAGGGGTTCCGTCCATGCCGTCCGGCAAATTGGCCAGCATGCCAGCGGCTTCCTCCAGCCGGTCCATCGCCACCATGGCACGGATAAGGCCGCCGACGGCATCAGCGGAATCGGGCACCAACTGCAACGCCGCGCCGAACGCCATATACGCCGATTCGGCTTCACCAGCGGACAATGCCGCCTCACCCTTGGCCAGCAAGGGCGTAATATCGGGCGCGGCGGCCTCGCCCCAAACGCCCGGCTCCACCGGCAATTTGGCGAGCAGTTGGTCGAGCATCGCCTTTAATTGCGGCTCCGTCCGCGCCTGTGTCAGGTCGGCGACCGGTTGTCCCTGAAACATCGCATAGACGGTGGGGATAGAGCGCACCTGAAATTGCGCCGCGATGAAGGGGTTGGCATCCACGTCCAGTTTCGCCAGCACCACGCCCTTTTCGGCATAATCGGCGGCGACTTTGTCCAGCACGGGGCCCAGCTGCTTACACGGCCCGCACCATTCGGCCCAGAAATCCAGCACGACCAGTTTCGTCATCGATGGCTCGACGACGTCGGCGCGGAAGGCCTCCACCGCCTTTTGTTCGTCCTGCGTCAATCCTTGCGTCGCCAAAGCGGCCTCCTTCGATAAAATCCGTTGCCCTCTATGTGGGCGCTGCGCGCGCGAATGTGAAGGGGGTTATCGCGATTGAAAACCGGGCGCAGCGTCTTTTTCGGCTTCTTCAAACAGGGCGAATTGCATCAATATGGTGCGTTGAAAACCGAAATAATTATCATCGGATATAAGCCAGATCAGCGTCGCGGCGCGTCCGCCGATTGTGCCGCGTTCGACCAGCACGCCCTCCATATTATCGACGGTCAGCGGTGAGGCGAGGCTTGCGATAACCGCACCCTGCAACACCGCACCGCCGCGCACATCGGATAACGGCACGCGGGTCAGCTTTGCCGTAAAACCCTGCCTTACGCCAATGCTGCGGTTGAGCAGCAGCACATCGCCACCCGGCAATTGCGCCGCATCGGTCACACGATAGCCATTGGGCGCGGTATAGGACAGCCGCGTCATTTGCGTGCCGCGCTCAGTCGGGTCGCCTTGGAACAATAGGACTTCGGTGCTGCCATCGTCCAACTCGGCGGTTTCGGCAAACACAAGGAACCGCCCATCGGATAGGCGCAAAATCGCCTCCGCACCGCCATTGCTGGGCCAGTCGGCCATGGCTTCGGGTGCGGTGAGCGCCTCCACCCGCACAAAGCCGCCGTCCATGCGGCGTATCGCGCTGCGCCCTTCATATCCGACCCAATAGCGGCCCCTTTCGGCGTCATAGGTTAACGATTCGGAATCGCGGTCCTGATAGTCCAATTCCTCGCCATCCGGCCCGATGCCCTCCGCGCCTGGCAATCGGGCAATGAAGCTGTCCGTGATCGTCGCGCCTGTCTTTGTGGCGGTCGCGGCGGTCGGGGTGAGCGCAAAGGCCGCCATCCACCCCGCGTCGCTAATCGCCAAAAACCGCCCGTCGGGCAATCGGCCCAGCGCGGAAAAGCCGCCGAAATCGCTGTTTGCGCTGCGCAAATGCCATGCGCCGATGAAGGTCAGCGCGCCTATTTGCCGCTGTGCCGGATTGGCGGGGTTCAACGGCACGGCCTCGGCCAGCACCGATTGGCTGCGATTCGGGATGATCAGGCGCGTTCCCCATAGGCTGACCATCGCGAGCACGCACAAAGGGAGCAGGATGAAGAAGCGGCGCAGTTTCACGTCGCCGACTTAGGGCCATCCGCCGCGCATCGCAACATGAATGGCGGGAAAACGACCCATTCAGCAATGCGCCAAGAGCCCGTCGCTATACCAACATCAAGTTCTGCCGCGTATTGGCCTTTGGGTCATTTGGCAGGGCAACGCGTTTGGTCCGCCCCCATTCCTCCGAACCAGAGGGGGTCGGGCCAAATGCTACCCCTCGGGTTGCGTGACGAGGGTGGGGCCATCTCCTTGTTGGGGGTGGCCCCTTTTTTGAGCGGCACCGGCCCTCTCCCCCACCCGAC
>JBGSSR010000133.1:0-1799 GCA_041736905.1 Sphingomonadaceae bacterium
AATTTGCCAATACAGACGCTAGCCGCAACGGGATCGCGTTCACTCATGCATGTCAACACCGTGAGATAGGCATCATAACCATCTTTGGGCGGCATTTTTTGCACCCACGCCCACGCCGCTTGCAGCTCAGCTTCTGCCCAAATTCGCAGAACGCTTGCTAGTGCAGATTGACGCTCCTCTTTGTTCAGGTTTTGAGCGTACCTTACGGCAGCGGTCGGATCCAGCTTGGCCCAGCGTTCCAGCATGGCGGTTCGAAAGAGAGCTCGCCGATTTTTTGAACGGATTTTCTCCACCAGTGGTAGCAGAGCGCCAACTTCGTCTGACGTGAGCCGCGCCACCAAGGGTTGCCATTCGCCGACATAGCGGCCACCGTTGATGGACTGCTGGAGAATCTCCCGTAAAGCATCTGCGGGATCGCCTCCGTCCGCCCGCTCGCCCCCCGCGATCGTGACCAAAAGCGGGGCGGGCACGGTTGCCTTTGCGAGGGCAACGGAAGCGGATGGCGCGGCGGTCTGCGGCGTCTCCGCGAACCATTTGCCGACCCCAAAGCCAGTCCCCAACGCCAAGCCGGAAATGACGAGTGCCAGAATGAACGGTGAACGGTTCGCGTTTTGTCGTCCCATCAAAACTCCGGCTGACCCGTTCGCGCTCTGATACTGGATAGAGCCGGAGGCGCGAGAAGACAGTAAGGTATAGGGTGTAAATGAAAGGGGAAATGAAAAGCGCGGATACTGTAGCGCCAGCAGGGTGGTTGGCAAGGGAATCGGCAAAATCGGCAAATCGTGGCAGGCGGGAACCTGCCGTCTAGGCGAAAGGGGTCGGTCCCCAACCGCCATCCACCCGCTGCATCGTTGTCGTAATCGTCGTCGATTTTCTTCGCCGACTCAACGTTTAAGAGCCAGATCCCGACGACGATACCGACAACCGCTCCGCTGACAACGACAACGGGGCCAAGGAATCCCACCAACGCTACTTCGCGAAGTGAAATGCGCCCGACACAGCCCCGCCATTTCTCGGTTGAACGGTTATGTTGTGAACGCGCCTGAAAATAGGCACGAAAGAGGGAATCCCGCATGAACCAACCCGTAAGCACTCTTTCTGGCACGGCCGCCCTTGAAGTCTCCTTCCCGATGGACGGCGCGCCGCTGGCCTTTGGCGTCGCCGCACCCGCTTTTATTTTGCAGGTGGATTCGTGCCTGACCCCGCTGGAGTTGATTCACGACGCCTGCATTTTGCTGCGCGATGGGCGGATCAGCGCGGTGGGTGGGGCCTCCGCCTTTGTCGATCTGGAGGATATTCCCCGCATCGTCCGCCCCGGCGGCATGGCCATCCCCGGCATGGTCGACACCCATATCCACGGCTGCGGCGGTTATGATTTGATGCACGTGGTGGATCGACCGGACATGACCCACATGTCGACGCATCTGGCGCGCCACGGCGTCACGTCCTTTCTCCCCACCGTTCTCGCGTCCTCGCCAACGGAACTGTTGCGGATCTTGGAGGCCTTGGCGCGGCAATGTCATGTGGCGCGCCACGGCGCGGTGCCGGTGGGCATCAACCTGGAAGGCCCCTTTATCAATCCACTGAAACGCGGCACCCAAAATGCCGAGTTTATCCGTAAAATCGACTTGGGTGAAACCCGCGAGCTGATTGCCGCCGCCAATGGGCATTTGCGCATCATGACCTTGGCACCGGAACTAGAACGGGCGAGCGAACTGATTGAGCTGCTTCGGGAAAACGGCGTTGAACCGAGCATGGGGCATTCACTGGCTGACGAGGAGGCGTCTATTCGCGCCATC
>JBGSSR010000171.1:0-7328 GCA_041736905.1 Sphingomonadaceae bacterium
GTCAGGCCCCATGGCATTGGTCGGCTCCGGCGTCGGTGAGCTAGGCCTTGAGGAACTTGACCAGCTGATTTCTGGCAAACGTATCGGTTTTGAGTTCGGCGTCGATTACGATGCCTTCGAATTTTCCGCCGATACGCGGCCCAGCGATTTGGAGGGACAATTGCACCTGTTCGCGGCGAAACTGTTGCAACCCAAATGGGATGCTGCACCGGTGGAGCGTGGCAAACGGCAGATGATTGCCGATTATCCGTCCTATACCGACTCCGCTTCGTCAGTCCTCGCGCGCGATATGCCGCAATTAATGGCCGCGGGCGACACACGCTATTTGACGCCGACGCCGGAGGATATTGCCGCACTAACGCCCGAACAATTCCGAGCAACGTGGGAACCGATTTTGGCCAGTGGCCCGATTGAGGTCATGCTGTTTGGTGATTTCCAAACACCCGAAGCGATCGACACTCTTGCCAAAACCTTTGGCGCTTTGCCCAAACGGCCAGACGCTTCTGCCGCAGCGAACGGCACGGAAATGGGCTTTGCCAATCCGAACAAAGAACCCGTCACGCGTTATCATGATGGCGCCAAGGATCAGGCGGCTGCGGTAATCGCCTGGCCAACTGGCGCAGGCATCACGGATATTCGGGAAAAGCGGAAGTTGGAATTGCTCTCCGACATTTTCCGCGACCGCTTGTTTGAAACATTCCGCGCGGCAGAAGGCGCGAGTTATAGCCCTTATGCCACCACCGAATGGCCAGAAAACATGAAAAGTGGAGGTTACTTCATCGTGATAAGCCAAATCCAGCCGCAAAAAGTTGGGCAGTTCTTTGCAACGGCCGAATCGATCGCGCTCGATCTGGCGACCAACCCGATTACACCGGATGAATTGGCCCGTGTCGTAAAGCCGAAGATGGAGTGGATTGACCGCGCATCCACCGGCAACAGTTTTTGGATGAATGAGATGGAGGGCATGACCCGCGATCGTGAAGGGCGGTTCCGTGCATTGCGGTCCTTATTGATTGATTACGAGGACATAACGCCGGAGGAATTGCAAGAGGCGGCGGGCCGTTATTTGGTCCCCGACTCGAGTTGGAGGATGCAGGTGTTGCCGCAAACGAAACCGTGATAAATTGGTTAACGTGAATGCCCAATCGATTGCGTAGTTCAACTGAGGCCGGAAAAGATAACTATTTTACACATAATGTCGGATTTGTCCAAGCGATTGCCGGGGCGTTGGCCTAAACAGGCTGTGCGACCCGAAGGGCTCAAAACCATTGGTTGAGAGTTCTTTTGACTTCATATCCCGCCTTAACCCTTGTGGTTAGGGCGGGTTTTTTTTGATCGTGTCGGGCACGCTGTTCTTCCGCCATGCGATCTATGGTTGCAATATTTATTGAAGCCGCACATAAAACCGCGCAAATTCGTGTAATATCGGGTCAATCAGAAAATGGGGACATGTTCTGTATCGCGAAAGCAAAGGCTGGGCTCCCATCCGGGTCGCCCCTTATGACCCTCGCCCTTAATATATCAAAGCTTTGGCAAGAACAATCCGCGGCCTTCTCACCCAAGGGCCAGTTTCGAATGGCCTATATCGAGCCTCCGCCGGAACTCGTACCGCTCATAACGACATTTTACATTTTCCATTCCGAAGATGCGATTATACGCGATGTGCAGCCAGCAGGCATTGGCCATTTAATGTTTTTTTAAAAGGCCGGGGGCAGGCTCGGTTTCACGACGGGCATGTCGATGATAGCCATGATATATCGCTCAACTGTCCATCGAATGCGGCAATGCAATATATCGTTAGCGGACCATTCCACTGCTTTGGCTGCGCATTGACCCCCTTAGGTTGGCGGTCGCTGACCGGCGTTACGGCGGACGCTATGATGGACCAGTTGCGCAATGCCGCCGAAATGTTGTCAGGCGACTGCGACGGCTTGCTTGATGAACTGCGCGTCATTGACAATAGCTTTGACGATAATGAGGATGAGCCGGCGTTAGATGCCTTGGGACGGCGGCTCATGGCGGCAGCGGCTCCCCGCATGGCGGGCTGTTTCCAACCTGTCCCTAATCAATTGGCGCAGCGCGTGGCCAAGGTTGCCGCATGGTTGGAGGCGGATTTCTCTCCGAAAATTGAGGAATTGTCGGATATATTGGCTCTGTCTGATCGTCAGGTGCAGCGGTTTGTGACGGACAATTTTGGTTGCTCACCGAAGTTTTTGGCCCGCAAATATCGCGCTTTGCGTGTGGCGATGGCATTATCGGACCCGAACACATCGGAGGAACAGAAAACAGCGCTCTATGATCTTTTCTATGATCAATCCCATATGATACGCGAAATCCGCCATTTCGTCGGCAAGACGCCATCCGGCCTGGCGCAGGATGACAATGGCTTGCTGCAAATGTGGTTGGACCCCGATAATATCCGCGAACTAACCGGCACGAAACAGCGACTTTAGGGGTTGCATTCCCCCCTTTTATGCCCCAAATGCAATTCCGACTGAATTGGTATAAATTCCGTCGGGAGTAACCTATGCGCCTATCCAGCCTTGCCGATTATGCCATTCGACTGATGGCGGAGGCCGCGTGCGCGTGTGGCGGGGTGCATTTGAACGCGACTCGCTTGGCCGAGCGGACCAGTGTGCCATTGCCCACGACTCAGAAATTGGTGCGGATGCTGGTTCATGCTGAATTGCTGCGCTCCGAACGTGGTGCGGCGGGCGGCATTAAACTCGCCCGCCCCGCAGCGGCGATTACGATGGCCGATATTATTGAGGCGATTGAGGGGCCGATTGCTCTGACCGCCTGCGTCGGCGGCGAAGTTGGTGCCTGCATCGTTGAGGAGCATTGCCACATGGGCGGGCATTTGGCGCGGGTGAACAGCGCGGTTCGCGGTGCATTGGCCGACGTAACGCTGGCCAGCCTATCGGCCACACAACGTTTGGGGCAGCACAGCAAAATGGAGTTACAAGCGTGACGGATAGCATTGAAACCCCGGTAAAAGACCAGGCCGCCCGCGACGCCGTGGAGCGGGCAAGCACCTATGAATGGGGCTTTGCCACCGACGTGGAACAGGAACTCGCGCCCAAGGGGCTCAGCGAGGACACCGTCCGCTATATTAGCGCGAAAAAGGGCGAGCCGGAATGGATGCTTGATTGGCGGTTAAAGGCGTTCCGTATGTGGCAAACGATGGAAACGCCGGATTGGGCAAAGCTCAACATCCCGCCCATCGATTATCAAGACGCCTATTATTATGCCGAGCCGAAGGAGAAGAAAACCATCGGTTCGCTCGACGAACTCGACCCTGAAATCCGCCGCACATATGAAAAGCTCGGCATCCCGATTGCGGAACAGGAAGTGCTCGCCGGCGTCGAGGGCGCGCGCCGGATTGCCGTTGACGCCGTGTTTGACAGCGTATCGGTCGCCACCACTTTCCGCGCAGAACTCGAAAGCGCGGGGGTGATTTTCCGCTCGATCAGCGAAGCGATCAAGGAATATCCCGACCTCGTCCGCCAATATCTGGGCAAAATCGTGCCGATGCGCGACAATTTCTTCGCCACATTGAACTGCGCCGTGTTCAGCGACGGGACCTTCGTTTACATCCCAAAGGGCGTGCGGTGCCCGATGGAACTTAGCACCTATTTCCGCATCAATGCCGAAAATACGGGGCAGTTTGAACGCACGTTGATTGTTGCCGAGGCTGGCTCCTACGTCTCCTACCTTGAAGGCTGCACCGCGCCGATGCGTGATGAAAACCAACTCCACGCCGCCGTGGTTGAACTGGTCGCTCTCGAAGATGCCGAAATCAAATATTCCACCGTGCAAAACTGGTACCCCGGCGATGCCGAGGGCAAGGGCGGCATCTATAATTTCGTCACCAAGCGCGGATTGTGCCAAGGTGCGCGGTCGAAAATCAGTTGGACTCAGGTGGAAACCGGCAGCGCGGTGACGTGGAAATACCCGTCCTGCGTGTTGAATGGGGAGGACAGCGTTGGCGAATTCTACTCCGTAGCGCTGACCAACAATTATCAGCAGGCCGACACCGGCACGAAGATGATCCACAACGGGCGCGGCACGAAATCGACGATTATCTCGAAAGGCATCAGTGCGGGGCGTAGCAACGGCACCTACCGCGGCCTCGTCCGCATGGGCGCGGGCGCGGAGGGCGCGCGCAACTTTACGCAGTGCGATAGCTTGCTGCTCGGCGACCAATGCGGCGCGCACACTGTGCCCTATATCGAGGTCAAAAACCCCACTGCGACCGTGGAGCATGAGGCGACGACGAGCAAGATTTCGGACGATCAGTTATTCTACGCCCAACAACGCGGGCTGGACACGGAAAGCGCGGTGTCGCTCATCGTGAACGGCTTTGCGAAGGAAGTGTTGCAGCAATTGCCGATGGAATTTGCCGTTGAGGCGCAGAAGCTGTTGGGGATTTCGCTTGAGGGGAGCGTGGGGTGATAAGAGAATTTATATTACTTATCGCGACGTCGGCCTCTCAACTCTTGGTAATCGATGACCGGCTTAGCGAGGAAACCAAGCAACTTGCTCAACCATATTGGGATTGCGTTATCAACGCGGCGATCGATTTGGAAAAATCTCATTCTTCCGCAGAGGAAATTTATGTCGCTTCTCGATATAAATGTGATGAGCAATTTTTGGATTTGCAAGCGGCTATCGACGTCGACTTGATCATGGGAGAAGGTCGCGAAAGGCGCTCAGAGGATATTCTTGTGCATTTGCATTCGGAACTTCGGTCTGCTGTTTATTATGAAATTGTCTCGAAAAGGGCGAACAATGCTCCAAATAACTAACCTCCAAAACACCATCGGCGACAAACCGATCCTTAAGGGCCTATCGCTCACCATCAACGCGGGCGAAATCCATGCCGTCATGGGGCCGAACGGCGCGGGGAAGTCTACGCTGGCTTACACGCTTGGTGGGCGGCCGAATTATGACGTGACCGGCGGTGAAGTGACGTTTGACGGGCAGGACTTGCTCGCGCTCGATCCGCATGAGCGTGCCGCCGCCGGGTTGTTCCTTGGCTTTCAATATCCAGTCGAAATTCCCGGCGTGTCCAACCTGCAGTTCCTGCGCGAAAGCCTGAATTCGCAACGTGTGTCGCGCGGTGAAGCGCCCCTGTCCGGCGGTGAGTTTATCAAGCTCGCCAAAGAAAAAGCCGCGCTGCTGAAAATGGACATGGATATGCTGAAACGGCCCGTCAATGTCGGCTTTTCCGGCGGCGAGAAGAAGCGGAACGAGATGGTGCAAATGGGCATCCTTGACCCCAAACTCGCCATCCTGGATGAGACCGACAGCGGCCTTGACATCGACGCGCTACGCATTGTGGGGGAGGGGATTAACGCGATTATGCGCCGCCCTGACAAGGCGGTTTTGCTCATCACCCACTATCAACGCCTGCTCGATTACGTGCGGCCCGACTTCGTCCACGTGCTTGCGAACGGGCGGATTATCAAGACCGGCGGCGCGGAATTGGCGCACCAATTGGAGGCCGAGGGGTATGAGGCGGTGATGGCATGAGCTACATATTTTTTGCCTCTGCATTGATGGTGGCTCTGGCGGCGCCGGGGGCACAGGAAAGCCCAACGGTTGCCGAAAACACCGACTCCGAAATCGTGGTCATGGCGCAATTGTTGGACAATACCCGTGTTGAGTGGCGCGCAGGCGAACGCAAAGGCAAACGCATTTTGAAAAAGTGCAAAGTGACGCGATCGAGCGGCGATGCTGAGATCGATGCTATTGTTTGCAAATCGGTGGAGGCTTGCGTCCAATTGATTCCGTTGAAGGCCAAAAAGGACGTCAACTTGGACCCGTTTTTTCAGTGCGCGGAGGAGAAGCGCATGGCTTTGCTGAATGAACTTTATGACCAAAGGAATGCGATGTGACCGCCCCGCTCCCCACATGGCGCGACGAGGAGTATCGCTATGCCGATTTGAAAGCGTTGGCGCGCGTGTGGCCGAATCTGGACGCGCCCGAACGCATTGACGTGGCGGCGCGGGAGGCGGGTTCGATGCTCATCGATGCGCTTACCCCTGTGGACGGCGTGGCGGTGCGGGCGATAGATTTGCACATTGGTGAGGGCGCGCGGTTTGACCTTTTCGCCTTGGTGAGCGGCGCGGATTATGGGCGGCTTGCCATCACCGCGACGTTGGCGAAGGGCGCGCATTTTGAAATGGGCGGAGCAATCCTTGGCGGCGGGGAACAGACCTTGGAAATCGTCTCGACCATCCGCCATGCCGAACCCGACGCCACCAGCCATCAGGTGGTGCGCAGCGTGCTGGCCGGACGCGCCACTGGCAGCTTCCTTGGCCGGATCGAAGTCGCGCGCGATGCGCAGCGGACTGATGCCGAACAATCGGTGAAGGCGATGCTGCTTGACCGCACAGCGACCGCGAACGCGCGGCCCGAGCTGGAGATTTTCGCCGACGATGTGAAATGCGCGCATGGTGCAACGGTGGGCGAATTGGACAAGGCGGCTATGTTCTACCTCGCGTCGCGGGGCCTGCCACCGGTGTCGGCGCGGGCGTTGCTGTTGCAGGCGTTTATCGCGGATGCTTTCGTCGGTATGGATGACGACGCGGCGCGTCAGGCGTTGGAGGCAAAAGCGCGCGCGGCGATGGAGGGGCTTTCATGAGCACCGCGACCCTCTCAAAAGCCAAGGCGGATTTTCCGCATTTGGAAGGCTGGCACTATCTCGACACCGCCGCGACGGCGCAAAAGCCGCGCCAAGTAATCGACGCCATCACCCGCGCCTATGGTCCGGAATATGCCACCGTGCATCGCGGCGTCTATAGTCGAAGCGCGCAAATGACCCGCCGGTTTGAGGATGTGCGCGCCTCCGTAGCGACCTTCATGGGCGCGGGCAGCGCAGACGAAATCGTCTTCGTGCGCGGCGCGACCGAGGGGATAAACCTTGTCGCCGCAACATGGGGCCGTGCCAATATCGGGGCGGGCGATCGCATCATGCTGAGCCAGTTGGAGCATCACAGCAACATCGTGCCGTGGCAAATGCTGGCCGAAGCGGTCGGCGCGCATATCGATGTGTGTCCTTTGACCGATGGGGGTGCAATTGACCTTGAATGCTTGGAGGCGAACCTGACCAGTGCGCATAAATTGGTCGCTTTGTCGCATGTATCCAATGTGTTAGGCGGTGTGTTGGACGCCAAACGCGCCGCCGCTGCCGCGCATAAGGTGGGCGCAAAAATCCTGATCGATGGGTGCCAGGCGGCGCCGCGTTTGGCGCTCGACATGGCCGACCTTGCCGCCGATTTCTATGTCTGGTCTGGGCATAAACTCTACGGCCCCACCGGCAT
>JBGSSR010000192.1:0-9255 GCA_041736905.1 Sphingomonadaceae bacterium
AGCCAGCGATGCCGAGGCCGAGCGTCAACGCCAAGCACGCGCGCAACCGGCGGGCGAATACATCGGCACCGCTGGCACAGGGCGCACAGACTATAAACCACCAAGCAGATCGGGCACCTCGACCTGCCGCGTGTGGACCGGAGTCTATGCCGCCACGGTGTGTACGCCGGATTGAGGGGGGACTTTGGGGGTGGATTTGTGAAACTTTGATGACGGAGGTGTTATATTTGGAACGGAATTAGCAGCCGTTGATAGTCCGGATATTCTCGATATAAACACGACCTTCAATCGAGGTCAGACTAACCCCTGAACGACCATTGCAAGTCTTGTTATCCATGCGCCAATAGTAATCCACCACATACTCCGCAGAGTTGAGTTGTTTTATTTCCACAATCTCTAAAGGCTCCGACATCGTGCCGTAAAATTTGCTCAGGGCCTGCGGTTGATAATTCGCATTTTTGCGTTTTTCCGGAGCGATTAGGCTATTGGCGGCGAAACCATCGCCTTGACCTAATGACGTGTAGAATGAATTGACGGTGGCGTACCCGTCATCGCCCGATATCGTTCTGGTTGTGGCGGTGCGTTCACCTTTAACACTTGCATCGGCGCGTGGTTTAGCGACTACATTTGGTTCGCCCACCTTTTTAGTTGCGGATTGCGTCTCGGCAGCAGCTATGATTTCAGCAATCAAAGAGTCCTCACCGCCTAGTTGATATTTCTTGCCTTTTCCATCCGCCGCATCCTGCACGGAATAGCCAATGTCCGCTGTGATTTCTTCTCGATTGCCAAATGTCGAAAAAAGGGGCGATGGAATCTTGAAAGTTGCGCGCCCCTCGCAGTCAACACGGCCAATATCGTCTAGCACTTGCGTTGCCACTGGTTCGGTCACAGTCAGCCGGAGGGACTTTTCCAAGTCGTTGATGTGTTTAATGTCACCATCATAACGTTCGCGGATTCGATCAAATAGGAGTTCAGAAACACCGGCATAGGTTTCTGGCGACCCGCATCGCGTTTTTAAACTTTGGTCATTGGCTTCGGAAGAACATGAAGAGAGCACCGCAGCGCCGAACAATACTGTCCAAACATTTTTCGCCATCTTGACACCGCCCCCATTTCAAACCGCGATACTTATGGAATTGAGTATGGGGACATTTGTGTCAAGTATGGATTCGTCGGACGTCCCGCAAAGGATTTTTCACCCGTCCCCCATAACCCACAAAATAAACCCGAATTCCTCCGCCGTTTCTTTCAAACTTTCCCAGCGGCCCGATTTGCCACCATGCCCCGCGCCCCTGTTGGTTTTGGAGAGGAGGATGTTCTCATCCGTCTTATACTCGCGCAATTTGGCGACCCATTTCGCCGGCTCCCAATAGGTGACGCGGGGGTCGTTTAACCCTGCCGTGACCATCATCGGCGGATAGGCCTGCGCGCACACATTTGTGTAGGGGCAATAGGATTGAATGAGTTCAAACGCGGCCTTATCTTCCACCGGATTGCCCCATTCGGGCCACTCGCCCGGCGTCAGGGGCAGGGTCTCGTCCAGCATCGTGTTCAGCACATCGACGAACGGCACGTGTGCGACGACTGCGCCCCATAGGTCGGGATCGCTGTTGACGACCGCGCCCATTAGCTCGCCGCCCGCGCTGCCGCCGCTGATCGCGATGTGCCCCTTGGCGACGAAGCCGCGCTCAATCAGGCCGTTTGCCACATCGACGAAATCGTTGAAGCTGTTGATCCGCTTGGTCAGTTTTCCGTCCAGATACCAACGCCGCCCCATGTCGTCCCCGCCGCGAATATGCGCGATGGCGAAGGCGTAGCCACGGTCCACTAGGGAGAAGCGCGTGGTGGAGAAGCTGGGCGAGATGGCAATGCCGTATGCGCCGTATCCATATTGGAACAACGGCGCGTTGCCCCCTTCGCGCGGGCCCTTGCGTTCCTTACGATACAGGATCGACACCGGCACCATCGCCCCGTCGCGCGCCGGGACCATCAGGCGTTCGGTGGTATAGAGGCTGGCATCATATCCCGACGGCACCTCCTGCACCTTTAATGTGGTGAGGGCGCGTCCCGCCACGTCGTAATCGAACACCGTGTGCGGCGTGACCATGCTAGTGTAACCAAGGCGCAGCGTGTCCTGATCCCATTCGGGGTTACTGCCCAGGGATGCGTCATAACTTGCCTCCGGAAAGGCGATGCGTTCGACGCGGGCGGGGTCGTCGTAATAGCGCACTTCTATTTGGTCCAACCCATCCTCACGCAGGTCGAGGACGTAGAAGTTTTTGAACGCGGTGAAGCCGGTCAGATAAACCGCATCCGACCCGTCAATGAGCGTGCTCCATGCGGCAGGCTCCGCCATCGGCGCGGTGGCGAGGCGGAAATTGATGTGCGTATCGTTCGTCAGGATATAGAGCGTGTCATCATGCTCCTCGATGCTATATTCCCGCCCCTTCACACGCGGCGCGACCAGGATGGCGGGCGCGGTGGGGTCATCGGCGGGGATCAGGCGGATTTCGCTGGTCTCATGGTCGCCGGTGGCAATGACGAGAAAGCGTTCAGACGATGTCTCCCCCACATCGACGCGAAAACCGGCGTCGGGCTCGCGGTAGAGTTCCACGTCCTGCGCGGCGTCGGTGCCCAATCGGTGCAGCAGGGCCACTTCTGTGCGCCATTGATCGTTGGCGGGGCAGTAAAGGAAACTGGCGTTGTCCGCCGTCCAGACGACGTCGGACAGTGTGCCCTCGATAATGTCGGGCAGCAGGTCGCCGCTGGCCAAATCCTTGACGCGGATGGTGAAGCGTTCCGACCCGTTGTCGTCGAAGCTATAAGCGAGCAGTTTGTGATCGCGGCTGATCGAAAAGGCGTTGAGGTTGAAATACTCCAACCCCTCGGCCAGCACGGTTTCGTCGAGGATGAGTTCATCCGCGCCGGACCCATCGGCCAATTTGCGCCAGTATTTGCGATATTCCGCGCCCTCATCAAACGACGACCAATAGAGATATGGGCCGGAGCGTTGCGGGACGGAGCTATCCTCCTCCTTAATCCGCGCACGCATTTCTGTGTAGAGCGCGTCGATTAATGGCTTTTGCGCCGCCATATGCGCGTCGAAATAGGCGTTTTTGGACTCCAGATGGGCCAGGATTTCGGGGGTCTCGACCACGGGATATTGGGCATCGCGGAGCCATGCGTAATCGTCGGTGACGGAGATGTTGTGATGGGTAATAGTGTGCGGGCGCTTGTCCGCGCGCGGCGGCGATGGTTGATCAGTCATGGCAGCGCTTTAGGCGGATTGGGCGCGCATGTCATCCCTTCACGCAAAACGGCCAATGCAATCCATTGCGGCCAAGGATTTGCGCGATTGTTGCCAAAGTGGAACAAAATAAATACGAAATTTGTGATATTTGTCACATATTTACGCGGCGAAATTGCTTATGTCGTCCTTGGAAAGAACAAAATGTGATTCTCTCAGGGGGAAATAATGCCGACGATTCCAATTTATGTTTTGGCGGGCCAATCCAATGCTTCGCTGGCTGGTATGGACCGGTTGATTGACGCTTATGTCACCAGCAGCGGCGGCGCCGCCGAGTTTGTTAAAGTGGCGGTCAACGGCACATCGCTGATCGGGACGCCGCGCGGGCCGGATTGGGATCCCGATAGTGAGGAATTGTTCGTTGATTTGGTGAACGCCATTTTGGCAGCAATGGACAACGCCATTACGCAGGGCGGAACACCGGAAATCCACGTGCTTTGGGTGCAGGGGGAGGGCTATCACGGCGCGCGCCCCGATCCCTATGCCGCCAAATTGACGCAGTTTATCAACGAACTGCGCGCCGAAATCGACATGCCGGACACGGTGTTCACGATTAGCCTTATTCCCTATGACAACACCACCCGCACGGCGCAATTGACGGTGGCAGCGACGGTGGCGGATGTGTTGGTCATCGACCCTGTCGACCCCGGTTTCTGGGATGAAGGCGTGCATTACGACCGCGAAACGCGTGAGGGCATTGCCACCCAATGGCTGACCATGGTGTCTCCACCGGGCTCAAATGACAGCGGTTATGAACGCCTTGTCCCCTATTCCGGCATCGTGGCGGAGGCGACGCGCGACATCGTTACCGGCTTTGCCTATCAGGATTTCGTGTTCACCAGCAGCAGCGCGCGGGCGCAATGGGTGACAAGCCATTCCGGCGACGATGTCATCACAACTGGCGCGGGCAATGACCGCATCCTGACCGGCGGCAATGATGACCTTATCTATGCCGGCGAAGGCGACGATTATGTCGATGCCGGCGTGCATGAGGACACGTTGTATGGGGAGGGCGGCAATGACGTCCTGCTCGGCGGCACGGGCGCGGATGTTGTCTTTGGCGGCACCGGAAATGACTCCATCCGTGGCGGGCGGCAGAACGATCAACTGTTCGGCGGCGATGGCGACGACACGATACAGGGCGATCAGCACGACGATCTGATTGACGGCGGCGCGGGCAACGACATGGTGTCTTATGCGTCAAACACCATGGGCGTGACCGTCAACCTGTCGCTAACCGGCGCGCAATTGACCAGCACCGAAACCGGCTATGACACGTTGGTCAGCATTGAGAATATCAACGGCAGCGAGTTTGACGACCAACTGTCGGGTAACACCGGCATCAACCGCATCATCGGGCGGCAGGGCGCGGACCGGCTCGCGGGGCTATCGGGCAATGACTCCATCGACGGCGCGGGCGGCAATGACACCATTACCGGTGGGGCAGGGCGCGACATGGTCTATGGCGGCGGCGGCGCAGATCGGTTCATATTCGATGACGGGCATTTCTCCGGCACCACCAACGCCACCGCTGATGCCATCCGCGATTTCAACCGCGTTCAGGGCGACCGCATCGACCTGCGCCCCGTGGACGCCAACACGACATCGGTGGCGGATGATGCCTTCGCCTTCATCGGCACATCGGCGTTCAGCGGCGTGGCGGGTGAGTTGCGCTATGACATAGTCGGCCTGAACGCGATGGTATTTGGCGATCTGGACGGCGACGGCAAAGCGGATTTTGCCATCCGAGTTGATAATGTGACCGAGATGGTGCTCTCCGACTTCTGGCTTTAAGGGACGCGGCGGCGGCGGGTGATGGCGGCTTGTCATCCCCTGCCGCCGTCCTTAAAGTCGGGCCATGACTATCCCCAAAACCTACCTCTCCGCCGATGCCTTGCTCACTGATAGCTTTCGTCTGGCGGAGCAGATTTATGCCAGCGGCTTTCGCCCCACGCATATCGTCGGCATTTGGCGCGGCGGTGCGCCGGTGGGCATTGCGGTGCAGGAATGGCTGGAATATCGGGGCGTGGAAAGCGACCATATCGCCATCCGCACGGCCAGCTACACCGGCATTGACCAACAAAGCCGCGAGGTTCGCGTCTATGCCTTGGGCTACCTTATCGACACGCTGAACCCCGACGACCATTTGTTGGTTATCGATGATGTGTTCGACAGCGGCCGCTCTATTGAGGCGTTTCTGGCGGAGCTATCCGCGCGGTGCCGCCACAATATGCCGCGCACTGTGAAAATCGCGACGGTCTATTACAAGCCCGCGCGTAATCAGACGGACTTGCTCCCCGATTTTTACGTGCATCAGACGGACGAATGGCTCGTCTTCCCGCATGAAATCTGCGGGCTATCGCAAGACGAAATCGCCGCGCACAAACCCGAAGTCGCCGCCGCAATGGCCGCATCGGTGAAACCGCCTCTTGCCTAAATCCCCCGCACGGCGCATGGCGCGGGGCAGGGACAATTGAGGGATAGAACCATGAGCAACGACGAAGAATACGTCTATGACGAAGTAACCGGCGAATGGGTTGCGGCCAGCGAATTGGCCGCTCGGCCTGATCCCGACGCAGTCGAAGTGCGCGATTCCGTCGGCAATATCTTGGCCGATGGCGACGCGGTGACGCTCATCAAAGACTTGACCGTAAAGGGCGCGGGGCAGACGTTGAAACGCGGCACGCTCATCAAATCCATCCGTCTGACCGGTGACGCGCAAGAAATCGATTGCCGTTTTGATGGCATCAAGGGACTGGTTCTGCGCGCCGAATTCGTGCGGAAACGGTAATTGCCAGCGCTCTTTAATGATCCAGCGTTCATTATCGCGGCGGTGGTGGCGGTGGTGTTGGTCGGATTGGCGAAGGGCGGGTTCTCCGGCTTAGGCGCGCTCGCCACGCCGATTATGGCGTTAGCCATTTCGCCTGTGCTGGCCGCCGCGATATTACTGCCCATCCTCATATCGCAGGACGTGGTCAGCGTTTGGGCATTTCGCAAAGATTGGGACCGCGCGATCGTCGCCTGGATGCTGCCCGGTGCATTGGTCGGTATCGGCCTCGCCTATCTGCTCGCCGCATCGCTCAGCGTGTCGGCGGTTATGGGCGTGCTCGGCGCGATAACATTTGTGTTCGGCGCGTATCGGCTGTGGATGGAGCGCGGCGGGCGGATTGTCGCCGCGTCCAATTCGCCCGGGTGGGTGGGCAGCCTGTTCGGCGTGGCCACTGGCTTCACCAGTCAGATTGCCCACGCGGGCGGGCCGCCATTCCAAATGTGGGTGACGCCGAAAAAATTGCCGCATGTCCGCTTTGCGGGGACCAGCAGCGTGTTTTTTGCCATCGTCAATCTCGCCAAAGTCCCCGCGTTCATTGCATTGGGTGAGTTTGACCGGGAGGTGCTAATCACCGCGCTGATCTTCATGCCACTCGCCATCGGTAGCACATTGGCGGGGGTGTGGCTTGTCAAACGGCTCGACGCGGCGCGGTTTTATAGCATCATATATTTGCTCATGCTGGCACTCGGCATGCGGCTTGTTTGGGCGGCGTTTTCCGCCTAGAGCGACGCGCAAAGGGAGCCTTGCACATGACGTTTCAATTGGATGGATTTGACCTTGCCGCGTTCATCGCCTCCACATTGGCGGAGGATTTGGGGCCGACAAAGCGCGACGTGACCAGCGAGGCGGTGATACCCGCCGACGCGATTTTTACCGGCGTCATGGATGCCCGCCACGATTGCGTGGTCGCGGGCCTGCCGATTGCGGAGGCGTTTTTTCGGTCCCTAGACCCCTCGGTCGAAATCGAATTGCTCGCCGAGGAAGGCCAAGCGGTTAGCGGAGGCAGCGACATTATGCGTCTTCGCGGGCTGGGCCGCGCCATGCTGACCGCGGAACGCAGCGCGCTCAACACGGTGCAACATTTGACTGGCATCGCCACTATGGCGCGGGATTATGTGAACGCGATTGCGGGCACGGGATGCACTTTGCTTGACACGCGAAAGACCATACCTGGCCTGCGCGTGCTGGAGAAATATGCCACGCGCATGGGCGGCGCGCAAAACCACCGCATGGGATTGTGGGATGCGGCGATGATTAAGGACAACCACGTTGCGGTCGCGGGCGGGGTGGATAAAGCCGTTGCGGCAGCGGTCGCGGCAGGCATCGAACGCATCATTTTGGAGGTGGACTCGCTGGCGCAAATTGAGCCCGGCTTGGCGGCGGGAGCGACGCATTTGTTGCTCGATAATATGGGCGTCGCGACTTTGGCCGAGGCTGTGGCACTCGTTGCGGGCCGCGTGCCGACCGAGGCATCCGGCGGGATCACGCTGGACACCATCCGCGCCAAGGCGAGCACCGGCGTGACCTATATCTCCGTCGGTCGCTTAACGCAAAGCGCGCCCGCCGCCGACATTGGGCTGGATTTTCAACTAATTTGAACCAATTCCTTTTCACACCCACCCGCGCTCGTTAAAGCGGCGGCAACGCAATCTTAAGGGAGCCAAAAATGCCCAAACTCGTCCTCATCCGTCATGGCCAATCGCAATGGAATCTGGAAAACCGCTTCACCGGTTGGTGGGACGTTGATGTGACACCCATGGGCGAGGAAGAGGCACGCGCCGCCGGTCAATTGATGAAGGCAAAGGGGATTACGCCCGCGATTTGCTTCACAAGCCTACAAAGCCGTGCGATTAAAACGCTCAATTTGGCGCTCGAAGAAATGGGGATGCTGTGGTTGCCGGTTGAGAAGGATTACCGCCTGAACGAACGCCACTATGGCGGGCTGACCGGTCTTAACAAGGCGGAAACGGTGGCGGAACATGGCGAGGAGCAAGTGAAAATTTGGCGCCGCAGCTTTGACGTGCCGCCGCCGGTGTTGGCCATCGGCAGCGAGTTCGATTTGTCTACCGACCCGCGCTACGCCGGTATCACGGTGCCGCAAACCGAGAGTTTGAAGGATACGATTGCCCGTGTTCTGCCCTATTGGGAGGCGCGGATTGTGCCGGAGTTGAAGGCGGGTAAGACCGTGCTGATTTCCGCCCATGGCAATTCATTGCGCGCATTGGTCAAGCATTTGTCGGGGATTTCGGATGCCGACATAACGGGTCTGGAAATTCCGACGGGCCAACCGATTATTTATGAATTGGACGATAATCTGGTCGCGTTGGACCGGTATTATTTGAACGAGCGCTAGGGCTATTTCGCGTCGGTGTGGTCGGGCAATGGCCCACGCAATTTGCACCGCACGCGGCCCAGTGCATCTTCGACCGTTTCATCATTGCGCAGGAAGCTGACGCTTAAATGCACGGGCCCCGGTTTGATATGATCGGGGTAAACTTCGTTCAGCGCGCTGACCATGTCATCCAAGGCGCGGATGGAGGCGAGCAATTCTTGCGTCGATAAATTGATGCGCAAGATGCCAAACCGATGCTCCTGAATCCGCGCCAGCATGTCGCCGGGCTTCGGCAAAATGCACCCAATGCATAATGCGATGGCGTCGGATACACGTGCGGGTTCGGACCGACTTTTGCGGGGAAGGGTCAAATCGTCGAACGGCCAATAATAAAGGGCATGGCCGCAATTCTCGTTATGCGGCAGGGTGATGGCGGTTTGGATGGCGTCGTAAAACATGGGCAAATCCTGAATATGGCGGCGGTGTTCCGGCCACATATGCCACGGGCGGCGCGTTATCGCGGGCCTTGGCGATAGATTTTCCATATACATCGATTGAACTCCACCCTTAAAATTTTGCACATCGATCCCGAAAAGCGTTTGTTTCTATTTGCTTGACCATGGGTGTAACGAAATATCCTTGACCAAAGGTTGATTATATCGGCCATTCCAAAAAAATTGCCATTCTTGTCCACAACTTCTAACAGACGGCTTTGTAAAGCCGCAGAATCGGTGGGTGATGGGGGACTTGAAAATGACGAATGTAACCGGCGCAAAGGTCGCCATC
>JBGSSR010000193.1:0-13542 GCA_041736905.1 Sphingomonadaceae bacterium
CCTTGTCGCGGGTAAGAAAATTGTCCTCATCGATGACTCTATCGTGCGCGGCACCACGTCGCTGAAAATCGTCACGATGATGCGCGAAGCGGGCGCGGCGGAGGTGCATATGCGCATTGCCAGCCCGCCTACGGAGCATAGCTGCTTCTACGGCGTCGATACGCCCGAACGCTCCAAATTGCTGGCCAGCCGGATGAATATTGAGGAAATGCGCGAATTCATTCAGGCCGATAGCCTTGCCTTCATTACCATCGACGGTTTGTATCGCGCGCTGGGTGAGGCAAAGCGCAATGATGGCCGCCCGCAATATTGCGATGCGTGCTTCACCGGCCAATATCCGACGCCCTTGACCGACCAAGACGCCATTGAGCGGCCCGATCAATTGACGCTTTTAAACGAACGAGTCACTGCCTAAAATGACCAAGATATTTGCCGACAAAATCGCCCTTGTCACCGGCGCGTCCAAGGGAATTGGCGCGGCGACAGCTTTGCGTTTGGCCGCCGATGGCGCGCATGTCATCCTGACCGGACGCGATGCCAAACGGTTGGAGGCGGTGGAGGATGAAATCTTCGCCGCGGGCGGTAGTGCGACGATTGCGCCGATGGATTTGACCGATGGCGACAACATTGGACGGCTTGCGACGGCGGTTGAGGAACGTTGGGGGCGGCTCGACATCATGGTCCTGAACGCCGCGATATTGGGCAGCCTTGGCCCCGTCGCGACGATCGACCCGAAGGAATTTTCGAAGGTTATCACCTTGAATATTCAGGCCAATCAGGCGTTGATTGCTTCATTCGACGCTCTGCTCCGTCACAGCCCAACGGGGCGTTTGGTCGCGTTGACGAGCAGCGTCGGAGCAAGTCCCCGCGCCTATTGGGGGGCCTATGGCGCGACCAAGGCGGCGTTGGAAAACTTGGTTATGTCCTATGGTGAGGAAGTCAAAAACCTGTCCGGCGTGCGCGCGTATATCGTCGACCCTGCCCGCACCCGCACCGATATGCGCGCCAAGGCTTACCCCGGCGAAGATCCCGCATCGGTGAAGGAACCGGCCGTTGTCGCCACCGCGATTGCCGAATTGCTGGCATCCGACGCGGCGACCGGCCACCGGTTGGTACTGGAAGGCTAGCCCCTTAAATTCCATGCTTGCGTGATTTATGCTGCACTTTATGTTGCGCAGCATGAGGGCGCTTTTGCGTGCCACATTGGAGAAAAATATGCGTTTAAAATTGGCCCTATCCGCTGCTGCCCTCAGCCTGACCATTGCGGGATGCGCGCCGTTATCGAAGGTCGATGAAACCGCGCCAAAGGCCTATACCAACGCCGAAATCGTGGGCGCTGTGCCGATCACAGGCGCGAAGGCGCAGGACGTGCGCATGTCGTCGGCCAAAGTGTTGTTCTGGAACGAGGCGGAACGCAGCGCAAATTTCCGTGCAATGGACAAACTCTTCCCCATCACTACCGTCCGACCCGCCGCCAAGCCCCGCGCCTTGCCCATCGGTGCACCGCTCACAGGTATTGATGAAGCCACCATCCGCGCCGAAATGGCGGCCCAGAAATCGGTCGGCGTCCTCGTCCTGCAGAACGGCCAAATCCGCGCCGAATATTATGCCGACGGCATGACTCCGACCGACCGTTGGACCAGTTTCTCAATGGCCAAAAGCCTGACCAGCACGTTGGCTGGGGCGGCGGTGAAGGATGGCTATATCACCTCGGTGCAAGACCCCGTGACCAAATATGTGCCTGAACTTAAGGGCAGCGGTTATGACGGCGTGACGGTCGAACACGTCCTAGCCATGACCAGCGGGGTGAAATGGAACGAAGACTACACAGACCCCAAAAGCGACGTGGTCGCCATGTTTTCTCTACCTGTTCCCGATGGTGCGGACCCCGATGCCTATTTCCTATCCAAGCTGCCGCGCGAAGCCGCACCCGGCACGAAATGGGTTTATAAAACCGGCGAAACCAACCTCATCGGCCTGATTGTGCAGCGTGCAACGGGCAAATTACTGTCCGATTACGCGTCAGAAAAGCTGGCCGATGCGGCGGGGTTGGAGCAATCCATCCTGTGGCAAACCAACATGGCGGGCATTAACGTCGGCGGGTGCTGCCTTGCCATGAGCCTTCGCGATTACGGTCGCGTCGGGCAGTTACTGCTGGAGGGCGCTCCAGATGTCGTCCCCGCCGGATGGATGGCCCGCGCAACCAGCCCGATTAGCAATGTCGGCGCGCCCGGCTTTGGGTATGGCTATCAATTTTGGACGTACCCACAAGGGCGTTGGGGCTTGCGCGGGATATTTGGTCAGTCGGTCACGATTGTGCCGGACAAGAACGCCGTGGTCGTATTCCTGTCCAATTGGGACAAGGCCAGCGACCGCGAATCGAACATGAAACAGCGTGCGTTTGCAGACAAATTGGTGGCGGGATTATAGGGATTAGCCCTACCCTTTCACCCCAATCCCTTGACTTGTTCAAACGCCGCCAGCGCCCTTTCCCGCGCCGCCTTGTGCGCGACAATTTTGCGCGGATAGGTGCGCGGGCGGCACCCGTGCGCCTCTGGGTCGTGGACATAGGGATCGCTTAGGTCCGCCAATTCCGGCACCCACTCACGGATATACGCGCCCGCGTCAAACTTCTCCGACTGCGTCAGCGGCGCCATAATGCGCACGAACATATTCGCGTCCACGCCGGTTCCCGCGCTCCATTGCCAATTGACCGCGTTGCTGCTGTAATCGGCATCGACCAACGTGTCCCAGAACCATTGCTCCCCCACACGCCAATCGACGAGGAGGTGCTTGATAAGGAAGCTGGCGGCGATCATCCGCACGCGGTTGTGCATCCATCCGGTCGCCCAAAGCTGCCGCATTCCGGCATCGACGATGGGGTAGCCGGTGCGTCCCTGCTGCCAAGCCGCCAACTCCGCCGCGACCGCCGGGTCGGATGGATCGCGCCATGCAAAGGCGTCAAATTGCGCCTTGGCATTGCGGCGGCCATAGTCGGGCAGTTGTGTGACAACGTTCGCCGCATAATCGCGCCAGACGAGCTCTTTTAGGTAAGTTTCTGGAAATGCACCGCCTTCGGTGAGCGCGTGCCAGACCTGCCCAACGCTAATCTCCCCGAAATGCAGATGCGGAGAGAGGAAGGAAGTC
The DNA here is from genome assembly GCA_041736905.1 of Sphingomonadaceae bacterium. GTDB lineage: Bacteria > Pseudomonadota > Alphaproteobacteria > Sphingomonadales > Sphingomonadaceae > JBGSSR01. The sequence continues at coordinate 3,148 of JBGSSR010000193.1, forward strand.
AGCGGCTTGGACGGCAAATTGCGGTTGTCGGGATAGGCCTTGGCACGCGGCGCAAAAGCCTCCAACCGCGCTATCGCCCCCGCCTCGCCGATGGTATCAGATTTCCAAAAATCGCGCATTCCTGCGGCCCAATCCGGCCGCGTGGGTAACAAGCCCCAATCCTCCAAGCGGTCCGATGCGGGCCACTGGTCTGGCGCGGTAAGCCGTCCCGGCGCGGGCAAAGGCTCCGGCGGCGGCATCTGTTGCGCCAGCGCGCGCCAATAGGGGGTGTAGATTTTATACTGCCCGCCGCTCCCGCTCGTGATGCTGCCCGGGCGAGTGAGGTAGAGGCCGTCATATCGGTGGAGGGCGACATGCTCAGGCAATCGCTCTTTCAAATCGCGTGCGGCATTGCGCCACCATGGCTCATAATGGCGTAGCGCATGGACCCCCGCCGCGCCGGTTTCGCGGGCGAGATCGGCAATCACTTCTGTTGCCGCGCCGCGCCTTAGGATCAGGCGCGACCCCCGCATGCGCAGGTCCGAGTCCAGTGCGGCAAGGCTATGATGCAGCCACCAACGGCTCGCCCCGCCCATTTTGCGATGCTTTGGGGTTTCGTCATCTAGCACATAAACCGCGATCACTGGTCCAGCCTGCGCCGCCGCGTGCAGCGCCGGTTGGTCGGATAGCCGCAGGTCGCGGCGGAGCCAGACGATTTGGAGTGCAGTCATGGCTCGCACTCCGCAGGCGTCAATTTCACCGTCACGTCGCGCGAAAAACCCGCCGCCGCGCGCGGGTCGTCATAGCGCGCGTCATTAATCCGCACCACCTGCTCACACGCACCCTTTTGCGCCGCCGTTTGTGGTAAGAATTTCGCCACAGGAATAAGCGACCAACGGGAAAACTCGCGTATGCTGGGATCGGTCAACGCGCGCCATGCAATGGGATTGTCGAGGTTATCGGGTCTCCATTCCGTCACCGGTACATAGCCAGAAAACGGCGAGTACATCCCCCTGCCCACGCGTCCATCGGTGTCGCGTACGACAAAATCACGTTGCCAAAACAAAGCCGGTGCGTTGCCGATATACATGCGTTCGACGCGAATTTCCGGCTGTCGTTCACGCACCAAATGCTTGGTATATTCGCTCAATCCCCAGTTGGCGGTAATATAGGTCAGCGCGAACGCAATGCCAATTTGCGCGGGCCGCCGCCAATCGCCGCCCGCTTTCTCCAGCCGCCGCGACATCCAAATCGCCGCCGCCATGCCGGTCCATAGCCAGACATCAATGATGAACAGCGATTCCTCATGATACCACGCCATAGTGCTGGGCGAAAATAATTGCACCGCATATACGGTTTGCAGGTCTAGCAAGGGATGCGTCAACGCGCCGATAAAGCTGAGCGCGAGCAGCCAACCAAAATGCATCGGCAGCCCGCTTTTGAACGTTGCTCCGCGCGACATTTGCCACCGGTCGAGCGCGTAAAGTAGAAGAGCCAACAAAGGCGGCAACAATACCGCACCGCCAATAAAACTATGTGTCCAACCGCGATGGATGGCCAATGGTTCCCACGGGGCCCAGCCAAAAAACACATCAATGTCGGGCAAATTCGCGCCAAGGATCAGCGCGGCCAACCCTTTTCGCGTTTTCGTCTTTAGGCCTGCCTGACCAAGAGCCCAGCCAGCGAGGCTATGCGTGAAATTGTCCATAGCCCCGCCGCCTGTATATTAAACCAATGCGCCCAGATCGGCGGCGCTAAAGTCCTTTAGTTCATCCAACTTGCCGCTCTTCACCTTTGCCGCCCATTCGGGGTCGCTGATAAGTGCGCGGCCAACGGCGATCATGTCAAACTCACCCTTTTCCATGCGGTTTAGCAGCTTGTCGAGGTTGACCTTTTCCGCACCTTGGCCAGCAAAACTGTGGAAGAAGTCATTCGACAGGCTAACCGAACCCACCGAAATCGTCGGTGCGCCGGTCAATTTCTTGACCCATCCGGCGAAGTTCAAACCCTCTTCGCCATCCAATTCGGAGAATTCAGGTTCCCAGAAACGGCGTTGCGAGCAGTGAAGAATATCCACACCGGCATCCACCAACGGGGCCAACCATGCTGTCAATTCATCGGGCGATGGCGCAAGGCGGAAATCATATTGCTGTTGTTTCCATTGGCTCACACGGAGGATGAGCGGCGTGTCCGGTCCCATTGCGGCGCGCACGGCCTTCACTACTTCAACCGCGAACCGGTTGCGTTCGGGCAACGTCTTGCCGCCCCATTGGTCGGTACGCTCGTTGGTGCCGTCCCAGAAGAACTGATCAATCAAATAGCCATGCGCGCCATGCAATTCGACGGTGTCAAACCCCATGCGGACGGCGTCACCCGCGGAGCTGGCGAATGCGGCGACTGTGTCAGCAATGTCTTCCTCCTTCATCGCCTTTCCATTGGGCTTGCCGGGGGAGAGCAAGCCGGATGGCCCTTCGGGTTCACCGGGGCGCGGCGCGTCGGGCATTTGGGCCTTTACCGCGCCGGTATGCCAAATCTGAGGCGCGATTTTACCGCCAACGGAATGGACAGCATCGACGACATTTTGCCAGCCGGCCAATGCGGCTTGCCCATGAAAGTGTGGAATAGCGGGGTGATTGGCGGCCTCGGGCCGGTCGATTGTCGTTCCCTCGGTCACAATCAAACCCACATCCGCGGCGGCGCGGCGGCGGTAGTAATCGGCCACATCCTGCCCCGGGACACCGCCGGGCGAGAAATTGCGCGTCATCGGTGCCATCACGATGCGGTTGGGCAGCTCCAAATTTTTGAGCTTAAACGGTTGAAATAGGACGGAGGTATCGGTGGTCATGGAAACGGTGCTTTCTGTTGCGTGATGCCAGCAGATGGGCACTATGCCGCATCGAAACAAGGACGCAAGCAACAAAGTTTTCTATTGCAACCGACAATCAAAATTTGCGCGCAGTGTCGGAACCCAAAAGGGTGGATTGCCGTAAAACTATAGGGGGCTGGTGCGGCCAAGAAGACTCGAACTTCCACGGGATTTCTCCCACAACGACCTCAACGTTGCGCGTCTACCAATTCCGCCATGGCCGCAAACCATGAGTGATAGGCAGCGGCCATTAGCAAGCAGGCGGCATGGGCGCAATGGCTTATTTTGCCGCGCCGGATTTTAGGCTTAGCCCATAAATCGAACACCGATGGGCGTGCGGCGTAATGCGCGCCAGCTTATTGCCTTGATGCGGTTTCCGATGGGGTAACGCCCCGGACGACGCGGCCTAATGCCGATTTTGCGAAGGACCGCATTCATGGCATGCGCATCCGCCTCGGCATAGCTCCATTCACTGCGCCACGTGATGGACAGGCTGATGCTTGGTTCAGGCCCGACACGGACGTGGTGCGGCGCCATGACGGGGACGAACAGCGCGTCACCGGGAGCCATCGGATATTCCTGCCCCCACTGCACAAAATCGTCGCGCCATGTCAGGTTGCGATGCCCGCCGAGAAAATAGCGCTCATGTTCCTCTGCCGGAACCATGCGGTCATCATTGGGTGGAAATTGCGTCATCACCTTGCTGCCCTTTAGTTGCAGCAGGATATTGTGTTCAGGATCAAAATGGAAGGGCGTGACGGCATTGGGACTACTGACAAAAATAAACCCCTGCGGGTTTAGCATCGGCCCAGTGCGCCGCTCAATATCGGCGCGCAATTCGCCCAAAAGGTCCATAAGGAGCGCGTTGTACGCTGGCACTTGCTCGATATTTTTCAGAACGGCCCAGCTGTGGTTCGCATCCACCGTTCGAATGGTGTCGGCGATAGACAGGCCGTTGGCCTCCACCGCATCGGGGTCCACGCCAATGGGCAAATCGGCGCGGTTATATTCAATGCTTTTGTCCGGCAAAACCTCCGCCAAATCGGCCAGCGCATCCAAGGTCAATCGCGCATCATCGCGCAGATTATGGCGCAGCATGTGCGGCGTTTCAGGGTAGTTTTGCGCAAAGTCGGCGCAGGTTTCGGGCGGAAAAATCATGATGTTGGCTCCAACTCAGGGTTCCCGACAGGTTGATTTTTATGGTGTGATGGCATCCGGCCAAGTTCGGCCTTGAGCAACCGTGCGAACAATCCACGCCGCGCAGGGCCGCCAATGCCGATGGACATACGCGCCACGGTGCAGCGTTCGCGCCAAATGCTGTCAATCATCGGATGATCCGGCGCGGCACAACTGTCACAGCTTTTCAAATCGACGCGATTGAGCAGCGCCAGGTTGTCCATTTGCAACAATACGCCCGGCGAAAAACGGGCGTAATCCTCATCATAAGCGGTCTTGAACGAAAATGCGGCGGGCGGCGCGATGAAGTTGGCGAGCATGGCAATGGGCCGCTCATCCAGCCGGATGTCGAGCAATTGCAATCGCCCCGCCTCCGCCGCGCCAAACAGCGCCTGCCGAAATAATGCCATAGTGCGCGGGTCGCAAGCGAGCGCCGAACCCGCTTGCCCCTTCCATCCCTTGGCCTCCAACATGAGGAAATCGGCCATCCATGCGTCTAAACCAGCGATGGCGGCGTGTCCCTCCAGCTTTTGATGTGTGACGACGCCCAAATCAGCAAGACGATTGGCTTGGCGGCGCAATTCCTTGCGCTTTTTACCGGTGAGAGCAGCGGCGGCATAGTCCTCTGGCGCGGTGCCATCAATGGACAGCATCGCACGCTCCTCGCTTTGCACGATGGCAAAGGGACGGGTATCATCGGCAGACACTTCGCGCAAAGCCTTGGCCGACGCACCATCGGCGTAATGGCGGTTCATGTGGAGGAATAGCGACCGTCCCGCTTCACCATCGCAATGCGTCAACAATGTGCGCCAGAATATGTGCTCGTATCCCGCGACGATCAAAGGCTCACCCAAAAAAATGTTGGGGTGCAGCCAATTGCTGATATGCGCAATCGGCCAGCGACCGTAACGTGCCGCGCGCGCCAAAGGCATCAGCCCGACCAGTTGCCCCTGCCCCGCCGCGCCTGCATCAGTATGCAGCGCAAAAAGCGTGACCTTACCCGCCGGATCAAATGCCTTCAAGGACGGCAGCAGATACCATTCTTCATAGAAAGGATTGGCCTGCCCCGCCGATGCGGCCAGTTCGCGCCATTGCTTCCGAAAGCCAACATCGATGTCGCGCCATCGCACCATTTGGCCGGCCACAGGGCCAGCCATTGCCGGAACAATCGATTCAACAAGGGGCGCAAACGCGTTCATTCTGCGCACATATCATCCGGGTGGTTAGCATGCGCCTAAAGTAACCATCAATTTTTTACCCTGACCCGAACAGGGACAGCGCAACGCACAAAAAATAACCCCGCCGAGCCATGGCATAAAACCATGGCGCGGCGGGGTCATTCCCCCCCCCTCGAAACGGCGCTTGCTAAATCGCGCCGTGTGCCAATGCCGCCAGCAGCAGAAGCGCGACGATATTGGTGATCTTAATCATCGGGTTGACTGCTGGACCCGCCGTATCCTTATACGGGTCGCCCACGGTGTCGCCGGTGACTGCGGCCTTGTGCGCCTCTGAACCTTTGCCGCCATGATTGCCATCCTCGATGTATTTCTTGGCATTATCCCACGCGCCACCGCCGCTGGTCATCGACAGAGCGACGAACAGGCCGGAAACAATCACGCCGAGCAGGAGAGCGCCAAGCGCGGCAAAGCCATTCTCTGTCCCGCCAACCGCCGCAATGACGAAATAGACCACGATGGGGGCCAGCACGGGCAGGAGCGATGGAATAATCATCTCCTTAATCGCCGCCTTTGTGACAAGGTCAACGGTGCGGGCATAGTCGGGTTTCGATTCGTAGGTCATGATGCCGGGGTTGTTCTTGAACTGGTCGCGAACGTCCTTCACCACTTCGCCCGCCGCACGGCCCACGGCGGTCATGCCCATGGCACCGAACAGGTAAGGCAGCAATGCGCCCAACAACAAACCGACGATGACATAGGGGTTGGACAGCGAGAAATCGACGCCATCCGGCCCAATGCCCAAACGATCACCGTAGAACTTCAAATCCTCGGTATAGGCGCCAAACAATACCAATGCCGCCAAACCGGCCGAACCAATGGCATAACCCTTGGTCACGGCCTTCGTCGTGTTGCCTACGGCATCCAGCGCGTCGGTTTTCTCCCGCACGCTATCATCAAGGCCCGCCATTTCGGCAATGCCGCCAGCGTTGTCGGTGACGGGACCATAAGCGTCCAATGCCACAACCATACCGGCCAAGGCCAACATCGCAGTTGCGGCGAACGCAATCCCGATAAGGCCCGCCATGCTGTGCGCGACGATGATGCCGATGCAGATGACGACGGTGGGCAATGCGGTCGATTCCAGGCTAATCGCAAGACCTTGAATAACGTTCGTGCCATGGCCGGTTTCCGATGCCTTCGCAATTGAGCGCACAGGGCGATAGTTGGTGCCGGTGTAATATTCGGTGATGACGACCAACAAGCCGGTGACGGCCAAACCGACCATCATCGACCAGAACAAGTCCATGCCGGTAAACGCGCCTTCGCCGGTAATGCCGCCACCGATGGCTGTGTTCATATCGCCAATGGTGCGCCATGTGACGTAATACAGCGCTGGAATCGAGAGGATCGCTGTCGTCCAGAAGCCTTTATACAAAGCGCCCATAATCGATTGGCTAGATCCCAAACGAACCATATAGGTGCCGATGATCGAAGTGATGATACACACGCCGCCAACAATCAGTGGCAGGCTCATCAACGCCATCAACAATTCGTTTTCGACTTTGACGAGCAACGCGGTCAGCACCATCGTCGCGCCAACCGTCACCACATAAGTCTCAAATAAGTCGGCGGCCATACCGGCGCAATCGCCGACATTGTCGCCCACATTATCGGCGATGACAGCGGGGTTGCGTGGGTCATCTTCTGGAATGCCGGCCTCAACCTTGCCCACCAAATCCGCGCCCACATCAGCCGCTTTGGTAAAGATACCACCGCCCAAACGGGCAAAGATGGAAATCAGCGATGCGCCAAATGCCAATGCGACGAGCGAGTCGATGACTTCGCGATTGTCGGGGCGAATGCCCTGAACCTCGGTTAGCACATAGAAGAACACGGCAATCGCCAACAACGCAAGACCCGCAACCAACATGCCGGTAATCGCGCCAGCACGGAAAGCGACAGTCAGGCCGCTTTGCAGCGAAGTTTTCGCGGCTTCGGCCGTGCGCACATTCGCGCGTACCGAAATGTTCATGCCGATATAGCCTGCAACGCCTGACAATACCGCGCCGATGACGAAACCAACGCCGCTGGTCACGCCCAGCGCGACCGTGACGATGATGGCGACAACGACGCCGACAATGGCAATAGTGCGATATTGGCGGCCCAAATAGGCCTTCGCGCCGGTTTGGATGGCGGATGCAATTTCCTGCATCTTCTCATTGCCCGCGCTGTAGGCCAGCACTTGGCGGCTGGTGATGAACCCGTATAAAACGGCGATCAGCCCGCATAAAATGGCGATAACTGTAACTGACATCAAAAATGCCCCTCCCTTGCTAAAAACAAGATTTTGCCGCGGCAGAATGCCGTAGCGGTTAAGCCTTGGGAGCGGGTTTTTATTTTTGTTCTAAGGGCACTCGCCCCCGACGAAGCGCAAGCTAGTCGGCGGTTTTCGATTATGCAACCCGTAAAAGCTGCGCCGAATTGTGCTTATTTGGGGCCAGGCCGTTGATGCCAATAACCGCCCTTGGATTGGGCATCATAGGGTTGGCCGTCGAGGACGAGACGCGGGCCGGTGAAGGGGACAAATCGGCCGATTTTGTAAACCTTTACCGGAGGCAAGAAGTCCTCCGGCGCGGCGAACAGCAACGCATAATCATCGCCCCAGCAGAGCCGCTTGTCGGCGTGTTGCGCGCCCTCCCCCGCCAACCAGGAGGCGAGTTCGTCCCCCATCGGCACAGCGGCGGATCTAATATGCACGGCCAACGCGCTTGCCTCCGCCATACGCGCGGCGTCCAAAAGCAGGCCATCGGACACGTCCATCATGGCATGAGCTGAAGGGGCGAGGGCCTGCCCCTCTTTCAACAAAGGGCAAGGGCGATGAAAGGCGATGAGAAGCCGGGCGGACTCTTCGCCGCCGTTCACCGTTGCGTGATAACCCGCCATCGCCTCTCCGATTGGACCGCAAAGCCAAAGCGCGTCGCCCTCTTTTGCGCCCGAGCGCGACGGCGGCGGATTTTGCGTCGCGCGGCCAATGGCGGTGAGGCCAAGAGTGCGGGGACCGCTCCCAGATACGGTGTCTCCGCCCAGCAAGGGGGTATCGAACGCTGCCAGCGCCACCTCTAACCCTTCGGCAAAACGCGCATCCCATGCGCCCTCGCCCAAGGTGAACCCCAGCATTACCCCCAATGGCTCTGCGCCCTTCGCCGCCAAATCGGAGAGGTTCACCGCCACCAATTTCCATGCCACATCGAATGGATCAGCGGGCGTGGCGCTATCGCTGCCTAGCCAATGCACGCCCTCCACCATCATATCGTGGGTCAGGACCAATGCCTCCCCGCCGAACGGCAACAGGGCGGCATCATCAGCAAGGCCGCGCGCCGCCGGATGGGTGGCAATGTCGCGCATGGAGGCAATGAAATCGGCTTCGGAGCTCATGGGGCTTGGATTGGCGCAGATATGTGCGCTTGGCAAGGGGGCGAACGCCGCCTATCTCTTACCCAGTGACCACGCCGCCAACCCTTCCCCCCATCATCACCGATTGGTTTACCGCACGCGGATGGTCGCCGCGTCGGCATCAATTGGATATGCTCTCCGCGGCCCGCGATGGCAAGCACGCGTTGTTGGTGGCGAGCACTGGCGCAGGCAAGACCTTGGCGGGTTTTTTGCCGACACTAACTGAACTCATTGCCGCCCCTTTCGACGGGCTACACACCCTCTATATCTCCCCGCTCAAAGCCCTCGCCACCGATGTGCAGCGAAATTTGCTCACCCCCATCGCCGACATGGCCCTACCCTTCCGTGTAGAGACTCGCACCGGCGATACGCCCAGCGACCGCAAGGCCAGGCAACGCGCGCGGCCGCCACATATCTTGCTCACCACGCCGGAATCGCTCAGCCTTTTGCTGTCTTATCCCGACAGTTTTACGATGTTCGCGGACCTGAAAACCATCATCATCGATGAGGTGCACGCCTTCGCCAATGGCAAACGTGGCGATTTGCTGAGCCTTTCGATGGCACGATTGCAAGCCATCGCGCCCCAAATGCGCCGCGTTGCCCTATCCGCCACCGTCGCCGATTCTGACGCCTATCGCGCATGGCTTGCTCCCTTTGGCGACATCGACGCGGTGCGGTTGGTTGAGGGCGAAGCGGGCGCGGAGCCAGACCTCACCATCATGTTGCCCGATGACCGCGTGCCATGGTCGGGGCACAGCGGCCATTATGCGGTTCCCAAAGTATTGGACCTCATCAAGGCCAACCGCACGACATTGGTGTTTACAAATACGCGCTTTCTGGCGGAGTTTATTTTCCAAAAGCTGTGGGATTTGAACGACACTAACCTCCCCATCGGCATCCACCATGGCAGCCTGTCGGTGGAGGCGCGGCGCAAAATTGAGGGGGCGATGGCGCGCGGGGAGTTGCGGGCGCTCGTCTGCACCGCGTCGCTCGACCTCGGCATCGATTGGGGCGACATTGATTGCGTCGTGCAAATGGGCGCGCCGAAGGGATCATCGCGCCTGCTCCAACGCATTGGCCGCGCCAACCACCGGCTGGATGAACCCAGCAAAGCCATCCTCGTCCCCGGCAATCGCTTTGAATTTCTCGAGGCGCAGGCGGCATATGATGCTGTCGAGGATGGGCAACGCGATGGCGAAACCTTCCGCCCCGGCGGGCTGGATGTGCTGGCGCAGCATATCATGGGGGCAGCGTGCGCCGCGCCTTTTGATGAGGGCGCGATGCTGGCCGAGGTGCAATCGGCGATGCCCTATTCGGGCGTCGATGCGCAGACACTTTCCCGTGTTTTGCAGTTCGTATCCAATGGCGGTTATGCGCTAAAAGCCTATGATAAGTTTCAGAAAATCGTTCTGGATAAGGGCACCGGATTGTGGCGCTTAACCCACCCCAAATTCGCCGCGCTCCACCGGTTGAATGCGGGGATTATCGTCGATACCCCGATGCTCGACGTGCGATTCAAGAATGGCCGCAGCCTTGGCAAGGTGGAGGAAAACTTCGCCGCCGCATTGGGGCCGGGCGATAGTTTTTATTTCGCTGGCATGGCGTTGGAGGTGGTCGGCGTGAAGGACATGGACTTGCTCGTCCGCGCCACGAAATCGGCGAAGGAAATCCCATCCTACAACGGCGCGCGCCTGTCGCTGACCACGCATTTGGCGGGCCGCGTGCGGGCGATGCTGACTGACC
>JBGSSR010000200.1:0-7152 GCA_041736905.1 Sphingomonadaceae bacterium
GCGGGCGTCATCGGCGCGGCGCATGCGGGGTGGAAGGGCGCCATTGCGGGGGTCACCGATCGCACGATTGCGGCGATGGAAAAACTCGGCGCGCGCGCAGACCGCATCCACGCCGCCATTGGCCCCTGCATCGCGCAGAAAAGCTACGAAGTGGACGCCGCTTTCCTAACGAAGTTCTGCGAATCGGATCCTGAAAACGAACGGTTCTTTCGTGACGCTCAACGCCCCGACCATTTCCAATTCGATTTGGAGGGCTATGTCGCCGCCCGCCTCGCCGCCGCTGGTGTGCGCACCGTGGAGGCGATGGGGCTAGACACATACAGCCAGCCCGACCGTTTTTTCAGCTTCCGCCGCGCCACGCACAGACAAGAGCCGAATTACGGACGCCAAATGTCGGTCTTCGGCCTGCCGCGCGCATAGGTTCGCGCGCCCACACCGTCTCAATATCGACCAAAGCCGCATACCCCATTAACGAATCCGCGTTATTGTGCATTGCACAACGATGGCATTTGTGACTAGACTGCGCGCGATGATTACAAACACACACCCCCATTGGAGCCGCGGACACATGTTGTACGCCAGCTACGAACTGCAAAAAAATTGGCTCGCCGGAGCCAGCGCATTCGCCAATTTCGGCGCGCAAATGCTGACCAGCCCGCTGAACCCATTGTCATACACCGGCCAAGGCCCGATGGTGGCCAGCGCGTTGGAGGTGTTCAGCCATGCCGCCACCCCTTACGGCAAACCGAAATTCGATTTGGACACGACCATTGTGGACGGCAAAACCGTCGCGGTGCGGGAAGAAATCGTGCTGCGCAAACCATTCGGCCAATTGAAACGCTTCGTGCGCGAGGGCGTCGCCGATGGCGCGCCAAAGCTGCTGATTGCGGCGCCGATGTCGGGCCACTTTGCGACTTTGCTGCGCGGGACGGTGGAGCGCATGTTGCCGGGGCACGATGTTTACATCACGGATTGGCGCGATGCCCGCAATGCGCCGCTCTCCGATGGCACATTCGATTTGGACGACTATGTCGATTATCTGATTGAATTCTTGGAGCATATGGGGCCGAAATCCCATGTTCTGGCCGTGTGCCAACCGTCGGTGCCGGTTTATATGGCGGCCTGCGTCATGGCGGCGGATAAGCATCCCGACCGCCCCGCCACTGTCACGATGATGGGCGGGCCTATCGATACGCGTGAGGCGCCGACTGTGGTCAACACCGTCGCAATGGAACGCCCGTTGAGTTGGTATCAAACCAACGTCGTCGCCACCGTGCCCGCCTATTATAAGGGTGCGGGACGGCGGGTGTATCCCGGTTTCATGCAGCTTTCTGGCTTTATGGCCATGAACCTTGGCAATCATATGATGAGCCATTGGGACATGTTCAAAAACCTGGTCAAGGGCGATGATGACAGCGCCGAATCGACCAAGAAATTCTATGAAGAATACCGCTCCGTCTGCGACATGACGGAGGAGTTTTATTTGCAAACGGTGGACACCGTGTTCCAACGCCATTTGTTGCCCAAGGGTGAAATGATGCACCGCGGACGTTTGGTCGATTCCGCTGCGCTGACCGACATCGCCATCCTCGCCATTGAGGGGGAGAATGACGATATTTCGGGGCTGGGACAGACAAAAGCGGCGCTGACCATTGCCACCTCCCTTTCCGATGATAAGAAGCAATATTATATGGCCGAGCATGTCGGGCATTATGGCATCTTCAACGGCAGCCGCTGGCGCACCAAAATCGCGCCGGTGGTGGAGCAATGGATTGCCAAGCACTCAGGGTGAGGCCAAACCCGTTGCGACTAAACTTCACTGCGCTCCATTAAGTCTCACTCCCCTCCCGCTTGCGGGAAGGGCTGGGGGTGGGCAGAAGTCATGGGATTCACCTCACTTCGGCACCGCATAAGGCATCACCATCGACCCATCGGGTGCGGCGGTGTAGGTGGTTTGCGTGGGGTATGCGAACTCATAGCCTTCGCGCGCGAACAATTCGATGAGGTCCATCGCAATCGCATGGCGCTCAGCGTGGTTGACCTCCACCTCACCGCTCAACACGTCGAAAATCAATTCGAAGTCTATGGAGCTCGGCCCAAAGGCGGTGAAGTTGGCGCGGACGAAATGCGCGCCTTTGCTTTCCACAATTGCCTGCAATTTATCGGGCAGCGCGCGCAGCTTTTCGGGCGGCGTTTGATATACCAAGCCAAGGACATAGCGGCTGCGGCGGCGGTGAAGTTGCGACATATTATCGATTTGTTTCGACAACAATTGCGTGTTCGACACGATGACTTCCTGCCCATCCAGCGCGCGCAGACGTGTGGATTTGAGACCAATTTTTTCAACTGTCGCGGTCATCGTGTCAAAATGAATGACCTCGCCGCGTTTGAACGGTTTGTCGAACAGGATGGAAAGCGCCGCAAAAAGGTCGCTGAAAATGCCCTGCGCCGCCAAGCCGATGGCAATACCACCGATACCCAGACCGGCGACCAGACCCGTGACATTGACGCCCAAATTGTCGAGGATGACGATAAAGGCAACCGCAAACACCGCCACGCTGACCAACAAACGGATCAGCGTCATGGCGTTTTCAAGGCCCTCATTGCCGGTTTCGCCTGCATTGGCCTTCCGCTCGATCAGGCCAAGAATAAGCTCGCGCACCCAAACCGCGACCTGCAACACCGCGACCACTGTGAACAGGATGACGATGATACCATAGAGCTTACTCGGCGTATTAGCATATCCCGCGACTAGCATAATCGCGACCATGATGCGGAAAATCCGCCCCGTCCGGCCAATGACGCGCAGCGCGATATAGGTGAAGTCCACCGGCCCCTCGCGCCGATCCGCGCGGCTCCTTGCGTGGCGCTTGATATAGCTTAGCCCCGCGTAAATCAGAAAACCGACGACGAACGCAATCACCAATTCCAACCAATGGTTGACCATCCATTGTTCCACCACGCGATACGTACGCGTCACCAAATTCTCCAGATTTTGGGCGTTTTGGATGGTGGCGGTGGGGTTTAATGGGTCAATCGGCGCGGCGGGTTTAGCGGCGGACTGGATCAAGTTTAACAAAGACATTGGGCACTTTCATTCACATAAAGACGTTCATTACCTTAAGGCAACGAACGGCCCAAGCGAATGGTTGCACCCGATATGATATTTTATGCTGATGCCGTTTTTCGCCGCATCATGCTGCTAATCGGGCGGAAGGTTTGCTCCCGCTCCCGCCGCGTCAGATAGGTGTCAAACGCGATAGCAATCGACGCCATGCCGAGAGGAAACGGCTGAAACGCGATGCCGACGAAGTTCGCGCCGACCATGAATATGATCAGGAAGTTTTGCAGGGCATTGGCCAAGGGCGCGACCCATTCCTCCCCCTCCAAATTGCGACGTTTGTAGCGGCGTTGAATAATCTCCAACCGCGCTATCGTACCCACGAAAATAAACAGCCACAGGAACAGGCCCAAAAACCCATGTTCGCCCAGCATTTCAAAATAGCTGTTATGGAACGCCCGCGCCTCATCCTGCACCTTCACCGGCCCCGCGCCCGCCTCATCCAGCGTCACGGGCTTGTCCGAATCGGCAAGTTCGAAGCTGATTTTGTTAATGCGGAAACTGTCAAAGCCGCCGCCCATTGGGTTCTGCTTCACAAATTCCCACGTCCACGCCCAAACGGCCAACCGCGTGGACGCGCTTTGGTCCGCCTTTGGGTCGGTAATGGTGGACATGCGGTCGGTGAAACTGGCCGGTAGGAAGGGGATGGATATGACGCCCAATGCGGCAATCACGCCCAGATAGACGAACCGCCGCTTGCTAAACCGAAGGAGGAGCACCGCCAGAACCGCGATGCACACCAAACCCGTCCGCGCCTGCGTCCCCACGGGGATCAATAGGCAAGCAAAGATCAGGCATCCGGCGTAAACGTTCACTTTCCAATCGCGTTTGAACACCGTGCCATATTTGACTAACCACAGGATCAGCGGGATGATGGCAATCGCGACAAGCGCGATGATCGAGCTTTCATACAGGCCACTGTTATCATCAATCAGGATGACCAGCGTGCCATAGCCATCGCCACCGCCAGATGCCGCGGTCTTTATGCCTCCGGTCACGATGAGGGCCGAGGCGCAGATGACATAGGTCAAAATTGCGACCTCAAACCGGAATTTTTTGTGCAGCACGAATGGCAAGAAAATGGCAAAAATCAGGGACTTTGACACCCACGCCCATTTGTCCAACGCCGCCAAAGGCGACACTGCACCGGTGTACGTCATATAGGCGCAATAGGCGAACAGGGCGCACATCGCCCCTTGCCGCGCGGTAAAGCGGGCATCCATTTTCTTGTCATCGATAAAGGCACCGATGACAGCAAATCCGAACGCAATCAGCGAAATCGGGATGCTGTTGAGCAGGAAATAGCTGAGCCGCTGCGGCGCGACGATGTCGATATAGAGGTATATCATCGCAAACAAATAGGGTCGCCGGAACGCCAGCAGGAACAATGTGCCAAGGAATGCAACAAAGATAAGGTCACGCATCGCGGCGGCCTCTTATCGGTTTTTTCGCGGCGGTGTTGGTCCGGTTGGTGGCTGGCGGCGGTGCGTCGTTGGTTTCCACCTTCACCGGCTTCACCTTTTGCGCGGCGCGCACGGGGCGGTAGCGGGAGGTGTCCGCATCCAAATTAATCTTTGGCGGCGGGGCTTCTTCATCCAAATCGTCGCGATAGATCACTTGGTAAAATAGGAACAGCAGCAACGCGTGGCTGAGCAGGATGGATAGATTGTCAATCATGCCCTTCGCCTTTCACACGCCCCTATGCCCACGCCCCGTGCGCTGGCCTTACAAAAAGTCTCTAACCGCTTTGGGTTAACGGGCCGTTTAACAATTTCGGGCAAATGCGTTTGGAACAACCGCGCACAGCGCGCGCAAAGGGACGCACGATGCCACGAATATTGCACGTTTTGGACCACAGCCTGCCCCTGCACAGCGGCTATACCTTCCGTACCCGCGCCATTATGAGCGCGCAATTGGCCATGGGTTGGCACGTTGAAGGCGTCACCGGCGTCCGCCAATATCAAGGTGGGCAGGAAATGGGACCAGCCAACGAAACCGTCGATGGCCTGACCTTCCACCGCACATTGGCCAGCATTAAGGCCCCTTCCCCCGTTCTGGAATGGCGCGAAGTTGCGGCGTTGACGCAGCGGATTGTGGAACTGCACCGCGAATCGCCGTTTGACCTGCTGCACGCCCATTCGCCCGTCATCAACGGATTGGCGGCGATGCGCGCGGCGCGGATATTGAAAATCCCGTTCCTCTATGAAATCCGCGCCTTTTGGGAGGATGCGGCCGTCGGCAACGGCACCGGATGTGAGGGCAGCGCGAAATACCGCCTGACCCGCGCACTCGAAACCCATGTCGCCCGCCGCGCCGATGCGGTTGCGGTGATTTGCGAAGGGCTGCGCGATGACCTCATCAAACGTCACATCCCGGCGGCGAAGATTATGGTGTCGCCCAATGGGGTCGATATGGGCCTGTTCGGCGATGCCCCGCCCCGCGATCATGCGCTGGCCCGTGAACTGGGTTTGCCTGCGGATGCGGACGTGTTGGGCTATGTCGGCAGTTTTTATGATTATGAAGGGCTAGACGACCTGATCGAGGCCATGCCGATGCTGGCGCGGCGGCAACGCGATGCCGGAGCGAGCATTCCGCACCTGATCCTTGTCGGTGGCGGCCCGCGCGCGGCGGACCTAGCCGTGCAAGCAAAGGCCAGCCCGATGGCGGAGTATATCCACTTCATCGGCCGCGTGCCGCATGGTGAGGTATCGCGCTATTATTCCTTAATCGACCTGCTGGTTTACCCGCGCAAGCCGATGCGCCTGACCGACCTTGTAACCCCGCTGAAACCCCTTGAAGCCATGGCGCAGGGGCGTTTGGTTGTCGCCTCCGACGTGGGCGGGCATAAAGAACTCATTGACGACGGTGTTACCGGAACGCTGTTCACGGCAGGCAGTCCGTCCTCGCTGGCAAAATCCGTCGCCGCGATGCTGGCCAACCGCGATGGTTGGGACGAACGCCGTGCCGTTGCCCGCGCCTATGTCGCCAAAGAGCGCGATTGGGCCAAAAATGTACAGCGTTACGAACCTGTTTACCAAATGTTGCTAGGCCTTAATCCGGCGCGTGAGGCCGCATGACTATGCAATTAGGTATAGAAAGCCGCCGCGAAGCGTCAGGAGTGAGCCGGACAATGCACAATGACCATGGCCAATTCGACACGCGAAGCCCGCTGAAAAGCGCGGATTTGGGCGTGCGGGCGAAACCAAAATGGCCGCTGCTCGCCGCTGCTGGCGTGGGCGGAGCGGTTGTCGGTTGGTTCATCCCCTTGGGCCTGATCGAATCAGTCACCACCGCCACTGGCCTGTCCGAGATGATCCCCGCGCTGGCCCCGCCATTGGGTTCGACGATGCGGCTGCTGCTCGCCCTTGGCGGCGGCGTATCCGCGTTGGCATTGGCCGCGATGTTCTTGGGCGGTCGGCCAAAGCCTAACCCTAAAGATAATCGCGCGCCACGCTTCGCCGATACCCACCGTTCGGTCCCCGAAGGCGCCCGCATGGAGCCCAATGCGCGCCCCGATTTCGACACCGATTATTCCCAAAGTGCAAACCCAGTTCAGCGTAACAATGGAGACTCCCCTATGGCCCGTCATGCGAATGTCCGCCAAAATGTGCGTGATTACACCGCCGATGACGCCCCCAATGTTGGCCGCGATGATGGCGCAGAATCCGGCGGCTTTTTCAGCCGGATGAAGGCCAGCCTATCCAAACTCCCCCTGCCCCGCCGGTTTGAGGATGATGGCGATGCGGGAGGCCCGATTCGCGATTTTTCTGATTTGAAACGCCTGCGCCCCGGTGGCGAAGACCGGCGCGATGCCGCCAATATACGCGCGGAAATGCCGGTTCGCCCCATTGCTGCCCATGCCGAATTGGGTGAACCTTTGCCGCCTCTCCATCCAGAACCAGCTATGCCGTCCACGACCATTCATCATGCCGACCATGGCGACGATCTCGCCGAATTGGAACGCAGCGCGCGTGCCGCTTCGCAGCGCTTCGCGCCCGTTCTGCAACCCATCCCCACACCTGCACCAATGG
>JBGSSR010000243.1:0-2340 GCA_041736905.1 Sphingomonadaceae bacterium
GTGCACCGCGCGTGCGCAAGCCCTTAAACGATGAGCAAATCGCCCTTGTCAAATCCATGGTCATCCATGAGGACCGCGCTGCGCTTGTCCTGAACAAGCCCGCTGGCCTTGCCACACAAGGCGGGACCAAGACATTCAACCACGTCGATGGCCTAATGGAGGCGTTTGCCGATGAGAAGGGCAACCGGCCAAAGCTTGTCCACCGATTGGATAAGGACACGTCGGGCGTGTTGTTGCTGGCGAAAACACCGGGATCGGCGGCGTTTTTCTCCAAACAATTCGCGGGCCGCCGGACGAAGAAAATCTATTGGGCGCTCGTCATGGGCATTCCGGAGGTTTATGACGGCATCATCGAGCTCCCTTTGGCCAAACAACCGGGCAGCGGCGGCGAGAAAATGCACGTTGATGAGGAAAACGGCGCGCCGGCCAAGACGCGCTACCGCGTGATTGAGCGCGCGGGCAGCCGCACGGCGTGGGTCGAGTTGCAACCCTATACCGGCCGCACCCACCAATTGCGCGTGCACATGGCGGCCATCGGTCATCCTATTGTCGGCGATGGCAAATATGGCGGGCGCGATGCGTTCCTGACCGGCGCGATCAGCCGCAAGATGCACCTTCATGCGCGCCGCCTGAAAACCGCGCATCCCGATGGCGGCAGTTTGGAATTTACCGCCGAATTGCCCGATCACTTTGCCGATTCGATGGAACAAATCGGCTTTGACATTGCCGTGGGTGAAGCCTTCACCGACGACACGCCGCCACCGCCGCCCAGCAAGGGCGCGCAGAAGATGAAGGCCAAGGCCCATGCCAAAACGTTGCGCAAGGACCGTAAGGGCGAACGCCGTTCGCGTGGCGCTGAGCCTGAAGTGAAGAAAGCGACGGGGAAGAAGGCTCCTGCCAAATCCTCCGCGAAGCCCGCGCCCAAAAAACCGGCTGGCAAAATCGGCCCACGGCGTGCAACTCCGGCATCGACCGCGCCCAAATCAACCGCGCCCCGTAAAGCGCGGTAAGAGCGGCGCACGATGCATCCCAGCCCGACCTTTCATTGGCAGGATCAGGCCGCGATGGCGTCGTTCGCCGCGTCGATTGGGTTCGGGATGCTGTTCCACCACACGCCCAACGGCCCGCGCGTGGCGCATATTCCGTTTGTCTTGACGGGAGACGGCGCCGTCCAATTCCACCTCGCCAAAGGCAACGCCATTGCCGCGCATTTGGCGGGGTCGGACGGCTTGCTGGTGGTCAATGGACCGGACGCCTATGTCAGCGCGGATGATTATAATCTGCCCGATCAAGTGCCAACGTGGAATTACCTTGCCGTTGAAATGGAGGGGCCGGTGCGGCGCATGGAACGTGAGGGCTTGGTCGCCCTGATGGACGATTTAAGCGCGCAGGAGGAGGCGCGGCTTGCCCCGAAAACGCCATGGACGCGGGCGAACATGGACCCGAAACGCTTCGACGCGATGATGGGCGGCATCATCGGTTTCGAAATGGAAATCCGCGCCCTTCGCGGCACCGCCAAGCTTGGCCAGAACAAGCCGGAGGCGGCGCGCTTATCCGTTGCCGACGCGTTGGACAATCGCGGGCGGCGGGCGGTGGCACACATGATGCGCAATGCCGGTGATTTTCGCACGGCGGCAAAGGATTAAACATGGCCAGCATCCCGCCCCGCCTTGCCCTGTTCGATTGCGATGGCACATTGGTCGATAGCCAGGCCGATATTTGCACCGCAATGGAGGCGGCGTTTGCGGGCGAAGGGCTTGCCTCGCCTGACCGGCACGCCATTCGTCGGATTGTCGGGCTATCCGTCCCCGAAGCCATGCGCGCCCTTGTCCCTGATGCATCCGACGCTTGGGAGCCGCTGACCGAGGGATATAAGGCCGCCTATGCGGGGAGCCGCAACGCGGGATTGCTCGCCGAACCGCTTTATGATGGCGTCATCGACATGCTCGACGCCCTCGCCGCCGCCGGTTGGACATTGGGCGTGGCGACGGGCAAGTCGATGCGCGGCCTGACGCGGTGTTTGGAAACGCACGGCATATTGGACCGTTTCGCCACGCTGCACACCGCCGACACCCACCCGTCAAAGCCGCACCCCGCGATGGTCGAGGCGGCATTGTGGGACACCGGCGCCTTGCCCGAAACCTGCTATATGATTGGCGATACCAGCTACGATATGGCCATGGCGCGCGCGGCGGGCACCCATGCGCTTGGCGTCGATTGGGGCTATCATGATGCGGCGGAACTGACCGGCGCGGGGGCAAGTCATGTGTTCGCAACGCCGTCGGAATTGACCGCCCATCTGCTTTCGCTGTAGGGCGGGGCCATGACAGACCAAACCCC
>JBGSSR010000247.1:0-5210 GCA_041736905.1 Sphingomonadaceae bacterium
GGGTGTAATCGGCAGCTGCGTTTTTGCCAACGCCTGCCGCATGGCAACGCGGTCGAAATGGTCGTCGGTGTTGCTGGGATCCTCCACTGGCTGCCAGCCCATAGTGGCGCATACCGCCCGCAATTCATCCTTACGAAATCCAAGCAAGGGCCGGATAATGCGGCCATTGACGGGCCTAATCCCTGACAACCCCGCCACGCCGCTACCCCGCGATAGGCGCATGAGCAACGTTTCCAACTGATCATCGGCATGATGCGCGGTCAGGATAAAGGCTCCGCCCAACCGTTCGGCCTCCGCCGAGAGTATCGCATATCGCACCGCCCGAGCAGAAGATTGTAGGTTGCCGGTGATGGGTTGGGGCGGTGAAGCGATACTGTGCAGCAAGCCCAGTTCCGCCGCCCGATCAGCGACAAAGCGCGCTTCATCCGCCGCTTCGGGTCGCAATCCATGGTCCACCGTCATCGCCGCCACACGATCTGGAAAGCAAGAGGCGGCCATAGCCAGCATCGCCAAGCTATCCGGCCCACCTGAAACCGCGAGTAACAGCGGCGGCGCGTCGTCCTCTTCAATCCAGTCCGGAATAAGCGCGCCGACTGCCGCTTCAAATCGTTGAAACGGGGCCGATGCGGCGATGGATGCGACTATTTGCACCCCGCCTTTGCCTTTGCGTCACCATATTGGCGGGAAAGGCGACCCGTAGCGGACTCCGGATACACGTCGGCAAATTCCTCCAATACAATGCATGCCTTTTCTTTTTCATTCAGGCGAGTCAGCGCCACGGCTAGGTAGACAAGGCTATCAGGCGCCCGTTCGCCGCGCGGATCGACATTGTAATTATTCAGGAAAATATCGACCGAGGTACCAGGCTTATTATCATCCAAATAGGCGCGACCAAACAGGTTGCGAGCAAAAGATGCGCGGGGGTGGTTGGGGAATTTATCTACTGTGTCCTTCAACGCAATCTGCGCCTCAGGAAAAAATTTCGCCTCCCAAAGACGGTAGCCATAGGTGTAGCTGTCCTCAAACGCATTGCCCGTGCTGGGCCGTTCGATTTTGGCGACGGCAGCGACACGTGCGGGGTCGGGTTTGGCGGCGACGGGTTGCGGCGTGGTAGCGACTGGGGCCGAAATAGAGACAGGCGCAGCAGCGACCGGCTTGGCTTCCAACGCGGCAAGACGCGTCGCCATCGCCTCCATTTCCAACTCTTGCTCCTCAACGCGGGCATTCAGGCGAGTGACGGAACCCTCCAAACTGTCCAACCGCGCCAGCACTTCGGGCGTTAAGCCCCCGCCGGCGGGCTGAGTTGGATTGACGGTGCCGACCATGGGCGCCATTTCTGCCTCAAAGAACCGCTCATTGCCGCCGGGAAAAACCTTCCGCTGCACCGCGCGCATTTCTTGCTCCAGCTTGGCGACCCGCGCCTCCAGCGACATTTGCGCGACGGCGAAACTTTGCGGGAACACCAATGCCAAGGCCATTATGGCAAGGACCGCCACGACCATCGCGCGGCCCCATCGGCGGGTGGGCTTTACTTGGGTGAGTGTCGGCATTGCGGTTCTCCTGAAAATCTAAGCGCACCACACATAGACGCGGTGACGGCGCGGTTGAACCCCGAATTTACGTTACGGTGGATAACCCGCGGATGAATGAGCGGGCCCGTCCCAAATTTCTGCCCAACAATTTGCTGACAGCCGCCCGCCATTGGGCTATCCGCGCGGGCATGACCGACTCAAGCACACCCGTCTCCGCCATCTCTCCTCAAATCGTTGCCGAACACGGCCTGAATGAGGAGGAATATGCCCGCATCCTGAACGCGATGGGGCGCGAGCCGAATTTGGTCGAACTCGGCATATTCTCCGTGATGTGGAGCGAGCACTGCTCTTACAAATCCAGCCGCTTTCATTTGAAGAAACTGCCCACCACCGCGCCATGGGTGATTTGCGGGCCCGGTGAGAATGCGGGTGTTATTGATATCGGAGACAATCAAGCGGCGATTTTCAAAATGGAATCGCACAATCACCCGTCTTACATTGAGCCTTACCAAGGCGCGGCGACTGGCGTGGGCGGCATCCTCCGCGATGTGTTCACCATGGGCGCACGGCCGATGGCGAACCTCAACGCGCTGCGGTTCGGGCGGCCAGACCATCCGAAGATGAAGCATTTGGTGAAGGGCGTTGTCGCCGGCATCGGCGGCTATGGTAACTGCGTTGGCGTGCCGACCGTGGGCGGGGAGACGAATTTCCACACCGCGTATGACGGCAATATCCTGGTCAACGCGATGACCGTCGGCGTCGCGGATCAGGACAAGATTTTCTACTCCGCCGCGACCGGCGTCGGCAACCCCATCGTCTACGTCGGCAGCAAGACGGGCCGCGATGGCATCCATGGCGCAACGATGGCTAGCGCGGATTTCGCCGATGATACCGATGAAAAGCGCCCAACGGTGCAGGTTGGCGACCCGTTTACCGAAAAGCTTCTCATCGAGGCGTGTCTCGAATTGATGGCGACCGACGCGATTGTCGCTATTCAGGATATGGGCGCGGCGGGGCTTACGTCATCCAGCGTCGAAATGGCGTCAAAGGGTGGGTGCGGCATCCGCCTCAATATGAATGCCGTGCCGCAACGCGAAGAGGGCATGACCCCTTACGAAATGATGCTGTCGGAGTCTCAAGAACGCATGCTCATGGTCCTGAAACCCGGCAAAGAGCCGATGGCGCAGGCGATTTTTGATAAATGGGAACTTGATTTCGCCGTCATTGGCGAAGTGACGGATACCGGCCATATGGTGTTGGAACACAATGGCGAAGTCGTTTGCGACATCCCGCTTGGTCCCTTGGCGGACGACGCGCCGGAATATGAGCGGCCTTATCTGTCGAAAGACGAGTATAAGGCATGGGCCAACGTCGCGCCCTTGGGCGACATTCCCGAAAGCACCGACATCGGCGCGGATTTGCTAAAACTGATGGCCTCGCCCGACATCGCTTCGCGCGCATGGATTTGGAAACAATATGACAGTCAAGTCGGCGGCGACACCGCGCAACTGTCCGGCGGCGACGCGGCGGTGGTGCGGGTGCATGGCACGAACAAAGCGCTGGCCATGAGCACCGATTGCACCCCGCGCTACGTCTATGCCGACCCCTATGAGGGCGGTAAACAAGCGGTGGCGGAAACCTACCGCAACATCTGCGCTGTCGGGGCGCGGCCATTGGCTATAACCAACTGCCTAAACTTTGCCAACCCGCAACGGCCAGAGATTATGGCGCAGTTTGTCGGCGCATTGGAAGGCATGGCCGACGCCTGCCGCGCGCTGGATTACCCCATCGTGTCGGGCAATGTGTCGCTTTATAATGAAAGCAAAGCGACGGGTGGCGGGAGTGCGATTCTGCCCACGCCTGCGATTGGCGGGGTGGGCTTGCTGGATGATGTTAGCAAGATGGCGACTATTGGGTTTAAGGCTGAGGGAAATGTGCTGCTTTTGCTTGGCCCTTCGGGTGGCTGGGGGAAATCACTTGGTCAATCAATTTGGTTGTCCACGATCTTGGGCCGCCAGGATGGACAGCCGCCTGAAGTGGATCTGGAATCCGAACGATTTACCGGCGAATACGTGCGCAGATTGATTCAAGAAGGCAAAGTCCACGCTGTCCACGACGTGTCTGATGGCGGCTTGGCCGTAGCAGTCGCGGAAATGGCATTGGCCAGTGGCCTCGGCGCGCGAATTCACAATTATGATTGGCAGTCCCCAGTAACGAGCTTTCTTTTTGGCGAAGGCCAAAGTCGGTACGTGTTGGAAGTATCGGATGCTGTCGCGCAACAAATCCATGAGGATTGTCTGGCTGATTTAGATGTTGAGGATATGCTATTCGCTGAGCGAATAGGGCGCGTCGAAGGGACCAATCTCTCATTTGAATTTGAAGATGAACCGTATTTGGACTGCGCAATCCCCCTCTCCGACCTCCGCGCTGCACATGAATCGTTCTTTAAGGATTGGATGGAGGATTAACCCGCATGGCCGATTTCCTGCCCTATCCCGCGCTCCCATCAATGGACGATGCGGCGCGGATAGCGGCGGCGAAGGCGGCCTTTGACCGGCTATCCACCCGGCGCAGTTGCCGCGATTTTGCCGATACGTCGGTCCCGCGCGCGGTCATAGAATATGCCATCCGTACGGCGGGCACTGCGCCCAACGGGGCCAATCATCAACCGTGGCACTTTGCTGCGATTGCCTCGCCCGACTCCAAACGCGCCATTCGCGTGGCGGCGGAGGAGGAGGAGCGGCGTTTCTACGGCACCGATGGCGTTGCGGCTAAAGCTGGAGACGAATGGCTCGGCGCGCTGGCCCCGCTAGGGACCGATGCGGACAAGCCGTTCTTGGAAACCGCGCCCTGGCTCATCGTCGCCTTTGCACAGCGTAAGGGCGGAATGACCGAGGATGGCGAGACGCAGAATTACTACGTCACCGAAAGCGTCGGGATCGCGTGCGGTATGCTGATAGCGACGCTGCATGAGGCTGGGCTCGCCACATTAACGCACACGCCATCGCCCATGGGTTTCCTGCGCACCATTTGCGGAAGGCCTGAGTGGGAGAAGCCGTTGATGATTATCGTCGTCGGCCATCCCGCGCCAGGCGCGACTGTGCCTGACCATGCCTTGGCCAAAAAGCCATTGGAGCAGATCGCCAGCTGGCTTTAAGCCGCCGCCAATTCCCCAGCGCCTTCGGGTGTTTTCAGCATATTATATGGGTCCATGCCCACGGCCCGCATCGCATCATGCGCGGCGGTGTAGGCGGTCGGCGCGCCGATGTTCCATGCGCGGCGGACTTCTTCCAAATCGCGGGCGAGCAATTCTTCAATCGGTTGCTCCGCCACGCGGGGCGCGCCGCGACCGTGACGGCGGGCCTGATTAACGGCAGCGAAAATCTTTGCGCCCGATCCGCGCGATTGCTTCGTGATTTCCCATGCGGCCAGATAGGCAATGAACAAATGCCCCGGCGCGGGGTTCTGCCCATAGGTAAACGCCAACACACATGCCTCACCCAATGAGTCGCGGCCATAGCCGGTGAGGATATGCAGCATGTCGTGCGTGTCGCGGTTGCGTGAAATATAATATTCCATCAAATCGGCGTAGCGTATGGGCATAAACCGGTCATATTCCTCCACCAATCCGGCGGCGGTTAGTCCTTCGCGTTCCATAAAGTCGCAATAGGCTTGGGC
>JBGSSR010000289.1:0-5523 GCA_041736905.1 Sphingomonadaceae bacterium
GGTGCAGCCGCAGGCGCAGCAGCAGGAGCCGCCGCTTGCGTCGTTTCTTCGGCTTTCTCGCCTTCACCACCGCCCGAACAAGCGGCTATCAATGCCGTTACTGCAACAACTCCAGCCAAACGTGTAAACTTGACCATAAACTCTCCTATCCCGCTTTAATTGACGATATAGCCAATTTCTAAAAGGTCCAACCCAATACTATGGCTAACACATACAGTGGGGCAAGAAAAGGGCAATGTGGAGTCGATAAAGCAACTTTCCTATAGGTGCGCAACTGCGGCCAGAGTATTGGCCTTCATGACTCTCTCTCGCAATTTCAATTGGGGCATTTTCTTTAGAAAACAGAATGTTCGCCGCGCTCCGTCTGCCGTTCTCCAATCAACAATGCTTGATAATGATCGCGCAAGGTTTGTGTGCCGGTCGATGGTGTGGCTGCCGCATCATATTGCCCCTTTACCTCATCCCAAACCAGCATTGATTCGGTGGCGTAATACAGGCCTATTCGCGCCAATTCAGCCTTCCGCGCTGCTGCCGGAAATATCATACCCGCCATGCGTAGTCCGCGGCAAATTGTGCGCAACATAGCCAAAGGCACATGGCGAAATTGCTGCGGCTTCCCAAGCAGTTCGAACAGCATTTGTCCCTGCTGCAATGGAGTCATCGCCTCACCTGGCCCACCGATGGGCAAGATTTGATTGTGGCGGGCGGTATCCCCGATACATCCGCACAAAAAATCGGCCAAGTCATCATCGCTAATCGGTTTGCACGCCGTCAACTGCCCGTCGCCGAAAAGGAGGAAAGGCTTACCTTGCCGCACCCTATCCACTTGCCCCGACAATGATTTGAAAAACGCCGTTGGGCGCACAATGGAATAAGTCAGCCCTGACTCGACAAGCGCCATTTCGAACGCCAATTTGGCGTGTTGAAATGGCAACATCGGTCGCTGCACGCAGATGGCGGAAAGCAGGATGAAGTGACCGACGCCCTGCGCCTTTGCCGCCGCGAGCAGATTGAGCTGCGCCTGATAATCAATCGCCCACGCGTCCGCCGACTGCCCATTGCGTGATGCCAGACAGGATATGACGACATCGAAATGTTCCCCGCGAAAGCCGTCTTGTGCCAGCGATTGCTCAGAGCTCACATCGGCATGGCGAACATCGGGCCAAGCCTCATCGGCCTTTGCGCTGGGGCGGATGATGCAGGTCGTATCAAAACCATGCCGCATCGCCGAAGTCACCACGGCGCGGCCAATGGTCCCCGTCGCGCCGAGCACGAGCAGCCGTTTGGCAGCGGGTTTGTTCACGGCATTGGACGGCACGCTTTACTCCATGACTTAGAGCAGCGACTGTGTGCGACACTTGATCGATTGGCAATGGCCAATGCGCGCCCAAACTGCCCCGATTAAAGGCCGAAGTCTGCGCCATCCAACGGATGAACGCCGGTTAGCACAATCCAGAAATCTGCGGTGCCATCGCCGTCCGTGTCGCCCATGACAATGGTGACCGTCGCGTTTGTCTGATAGCGCAATTCGCCCGCCGTGCCGGTGAACGCAGTATCGCCGATAAAGGTGAACGCGTCATCCGCTCCGCCGATTACGGCGTCCATCGCGGAAAGGTCGATGGTGTCGCCATCGACAAGGCTGAAATCACGGATGAGATCAGCGGTTGCCGACGTCGCGCCAATAATGTCGCCATCATCAAATACGAACTGGTCCGCACCTGCTTCGCCATAAAGGAAATCACGCCCCGCGCCGCCGATGATGACATCGGCACTTGCACCGCCGTAAATATAGTCATTGCCCGCCAACCCGCTCAGCGTATTGGCACCGCTGGTCCCAATAATACGGTTGGCCAGTTCGTTGCCTATACCGACCAGCGCGCCGCCGAAAAGGTTCAGATTTTCAAGGTTCGCGCCCAGCGTGTGGTCCTGATAGGCCTGCACAAGGTCGGTGCCTTCACCCACCAATTCGGTGATCGTGTCCAGCGCATCGGTCAATTGATAGGTATCCGCCCCGGCCCCGCCGGTCAGGCTATCTGCCCCCGCACCGCCGGTTAAGCGGTCATTGCCCGCGCCCCCGATGAGGGTATCATTGCCGCCAAGGCCAGCCAGCACGTTCGGACCAAGGTTACCTGTAATAACATTGGCCGCCGTATTGCCCGTGGCGTTGACTCCCGCGCCGCCGGTCAGCGTCAAATTCTCAAAATGTTGCGCCAAGGTCCAGGCGATGGCGGAATTGACGGTATCGGTGCCTTGGTTGGAGGTCTCCGTCACGGTATCCGTGGCGAGGTTGACGAAATAGGTGTCATTGCCAAGGCCGCCGATCATAATATCGGCCCCTATGCCGCCGTCGAGGATGTCGTCGCCATCGCCGCCGTTCAGAGTGTCTACCCCTGCCCCGCCATTCAGTTGGTCGTTGCCCGCATCACCGGTCAGCGTGTCGTTTCCGTTCAGGCCGTTGAGTTGGTCATTGCCATCGCCGCCCGACACCGTGTCGGCGGAGTTGGTGGCGTTAACGAAATCATTGCCGCCTTCCCCAAACAACGCCGCGCCGGTGGGGGCTGGTCCGCCGGGGAGGTTGAAATGGACGTCGGACACGCCCAACGCTTGGCCGCCGGGAAGGCCATTGCTATAATCTATTTCAACGTGATGCGCCGCCCCTGCAATCGTAACGAGAATGGAGCCAGTCGCGCTGTTAAAATTATCCGCAACATTGGCGCCGGTGACGATGTTGCCCGAAATGCTGTCCTGTCCGTTGCCGGTCAACGTCACCGCAACCGCCGCGCCTGCCGCATCAAAGGCGCGAATGGCAACAATATCCTGCCATCCACTTGCATCAACATCGAGCAAGCGGAACGTCATGCCGGTGACTTCTTGGGCCGTTGCGCCGTCTGCAAAGCTAATGGTGAGTAAGGAGGTCGGCCCTGCGCCGCCGCCCGTATGATAATAGCTATTATCGACAAAAGGATCGGTGGCGGTGTAGTAAATATTGCCATTCGACACCGAGATATAGCGCAAATCGACGTCTGCATCCAATATTGTCGCCTCAATCGTGGCGGTGATCGCACCGAAACTTTGCGTTCGGACGCCGCTGATATCGCTGTTCACCGCGGCCAGATCGACCCAGCGGATGCTGCTGCTCGGTAAGTTGCCGACGATCACGTCATTGCCGTCGCCCGCGTGGACCGTGGCGATTCCGGCGGAACGCACGATGATGTCGGCGGCGCTGGTCCCGACCAAGGCGGTTTCCCCTGCCTCGGCGATCAGGCGCTCAAACGAGGCATAGAAATCGGCGCTGAGCGTGGTTGTGAAACCCGGTGCCAAGTCCAAATCGCGCACGATAATATCGACGGTCACGGTCGATGCCGTCTGTGCATCGATTAACGACCCTTCGCGCAGGAACAACAAGTCGCCGACGAGGTAATAATCATCGGCAAATTCCGGCGCGACCTCGAACGCATAGCCATTAACCGAGCCATCAGGATCGGTGACCGCAATCCGCCCGACCTCCACATCGCCCAATCGGTTGCTATGCTCACCAATGATCGCGAAGTCGCCGGGCGCGTCGGAGGGTTCCAGATTGATTCCCACTGGTGCTTCCGGCCCATCCAGAACCTCGATGTACAAGGCCTGCGTGAAGATATTGCCGTTGGGGTCCATCACCTCAATGAACACAGAGTGGACGTTAAATGACTCAAAATCCAGCGGCGCATTCGTCACCAATTGCCCCGCAGCGTTGACGTTGAAATAGGTCGTTCCCGTATTAACAGGCGGCGTGAAGGACACAGTGTTGGGAAAGCTGTTCACACCAACGCTCAAAATCGTGAACGGCGCCGACGGGTCAAATCCCTCCAGAGTAATCTGCCCCAAAACCTGGCCCGCCGCCTGATTCTCCGCGACGATGCCATTGATGCTGAGCGAACGGCCATCCAATTGGATGCGTTCGAACGATTCCACGCCCTCAGTTACGTCGATGAAATATCGGCCGTCGGCAAAGATGACATTCCCAATGTTGACCACGACATCTGTGCCGTCGGTTCCGCCCGGACGCAGGTCGGTGATGGTCAGATAGCCCGGTTCTTCGCTGCCATAGCCGCCATAGCCGTCGCCGGTGGAGGGGGTGTAGGTGATGTCATAATCCTCGCGCCGCCCGCTATAGACCACGATGTCATTGTTATCGCCGGTGATATCATCGTCGCCCGCATCGGCAATGATATACTCGCTGCCGCCGCCTGTATAATCCAGCACGTCATTGCCCGATGTGCCATCGGCGACCACAGTGTTGGTGACGGCGGTGGAGCCGAGCACAATGTCGGTTGTATACGTCGCGCCCGTGCTGTCGGTCACGCGCACGGTGACCGTATAGCTGCCCAAATTGGGGTCCAACACGCCGCTCTCACTGCGCCGAAGCAGGTTGCCAGAGAGGAAAAACAAACCGCCCGCGTCGTCTAACAATTCAAAGGTGACTGTATCACCTGCGTCGGGGTCAATCGCACCCAATTGGCCAATCAACGATCCGCTGGTCAAAGCATCGGTGAGTTCGAAGTGCGGTCCTGTGCCGGTGACAGCGACGGTATTGAACAACAAATTGGTTGGGGCAGGCATAGGGTTTCCTCGCAAACACATAGGGGCATCTGCACCGAGCTAAATCGGCTAGATTGCACGAAATTTTTGGGATTATGTCTATCGTTTGCGAACCGATGGCAAGGCCTATAGCAAAGACAGGCACTGCTGCACAATGATTTCGGCTGGCGGTTTGCATTGCCGCCGGAAATTGGGCGATTGAGCGCGGGCCGTTGCGCCTAAATCTGCCCCGTTTACAGCGGCCTGGATAGCCTGCGCAAGCGCGGCGCTATCCAGCCCTTGTGGCAAAACCACACCGCTGCCCAGCGCAACGACGGCATCAGCAGTGAGCGCCTTTTCCAAATCAACCGGCATAATCGCCATCGGCAGGCCCGCCGCCAAAGCAAAACTCGCCATGCCCAACCCGCCGGTGGTGATGAGCAAGCGCGAGGTTGCGGCAATGTCAGGTTGTGATGCTGGCGCGGTTAGCACGTCAACACCTGCCGCCGCCAAATCCTTGGCATCGGCGGCCTGTATGCCCGGCAACCATGCGCGTAACGGAACGCCCGCCTTCGCCAACAAAGTCAACGCGCGCATCAACGCCGCGGTGCGCGCGTCGGCGACAGTAAAATAGGCGAACACCGCCTGACCTTCGCCCGCTTGGCCTGTTTCGCCGGACACGAAGGGCGGGTAGACTACGCCTGTTCTTCGCCCACGATAGGGGTCCAATTCGGCGAACGTCGCCGGACACGCCAAATCCGCCGCCGCCATATCGGGCAAGCGGGGCAGCGGGCGTCGGCCCACTCGTGAGAGCGCACGGTTGAGGAGCGTGAGCAGCGCATCCTCCGCAATCAAAGGCGCGCTGCCCCGCAACAATGGAAACGTCGCGCCGTCCGATGGCGGCACAGTGAAGCCCGTCCCAACCGTGACCACTGGCACGCGCCCGCGCGCCGCCAGCATCGC
>JBGSSR010000029.1:0-5124 GCA_041736905.1 Sphingomonadaceae bacterium
CGAAGGCGGGGCTGGCCGCGCCCATGGCGGCAAGGCTGACCGTCGTGGCAAGCAGACGGGCCGATAGTTTGGATTTTCGCATGGTCGTTCCTCTCCCTAAGTATTGACGCGTTGTCCGCGCCGTTTTCGTGTTGCGTCGGAATTTTTATTTGCCTGTTGAATTGCCTCTTTGGCTTCGATATGTCAAGCGGTGTCATATAAACAGCGTTCGCATTGTGATATATTCGCAACGATGGGCCCTAACGAGAGGAATATAGGCGTTTTGCTGCGCATTTTGGCGACAGATTCGGGATTTGACCTGCATTATGCGGGCCGATTGCTGCTGCGCCACACCGCCGATTGTCCTGCGCTGGTCATAGCGCGCGGGAGGCCTAGCGTTTCCATGTATCGCGGCAATTTCGATATTCAGGATGCGCCGTTTGACGCGCTTGAACCCTTGGATTGGCGCACGTTAAACGATGGCGTGGCCTTTCTGCATGATGGCGCGGAGGTCGCGACATTGCGTATTGATGGCGACCATCTGACGGTCGCGGCCACTGAACCACAATTCGACCGAATCACATTGCGCGTCCACACCGAACCCAATGAGGCATTATGGGGCGGTGGGGAGCAGATGAGCTACTTGCAACTCAATGGCCGCCGCTTCCCCATGTGGACCAGCGAGCCCGGCGTGGGACGCGACAAGTCGACCGAACTTACCCGAATCATGGATGAAACCGGCATGGCGGGCGGCGACTATTGGAACACCAATTATCCGCAACCAACGGTGCTGACCTCCCGCTGGCAGGCAATCCATTTGGACGAGAGTTGCTACAGCGTGGTAGACGCCACCGATGGCTTAATGTTTGAAATATGGCGCAATTCGGCGCGGTTCCGCCTGTTTTCCGCCGATGGCCCCACCGAGTTGGTAAGCGCGCTGTCCGCGCATTTCGGACGGCAACCGCCGCTTCCCGATTGGGCGATTAGCGGCGCAATCGTTGGCCTAAAATCGGGCGGCAGTAGCTTCGACCGGCTCGACACATTCATCGATGCGGGCGCATCGGTCAGCGCGCTTTGGTGCGAAGATTGGGCGGGCATCCGCGAAACCAGCTTTGGCCGCCGCCTGTTCTGGGACTGGCAATTGGGCGAACGCAGCGCCGCTCGCTACCCCGATTTGCGCGCCAAAATCCAAGGGCTGAACGCGCGCGACATTCATTTCATGGCCTATACCAACCCCTACATCTCGGTCGATGGCGACTTGTTCGCGGAGGCCGAAGCAGGCGGACACTTTGCCCTGCGCCAAGACAAGGACGTACCCTATCTGGTCGATTTCGGCGAGTTTGATTGCGGCGTTGTCGATTTTACGCGCCCCGAAACCTGCGATTGGTTTGCCGATCGCGTGTTGGGCCGCGAAATGCTGGACAACAATATCATGGGGTGGATGGCGGATTTCGGCGAATATCTGCCCACCGACCTACGCCTTTGGGATGGCAGCGACCCGATGGAGGCGCACAACCGCTGGCCTGTTTTATGGGCGGAGGTGAACGCGCAGGCATTGGCCAGCCGCGGCAAAACCGGCGACGCGGTATTTTTCATGCGCGCGGGGTTCAGCGGGGTGCAGGCGCATTGCCCACTCCTCTGGGCGGGCGACCAGTGCGTTGATTTCACACGCCATGACGGTATCGGCACAGTCATCTCCGCCGCGCTATCCGCTGGCCTCATCGGCAACGCCTATAGCCACAGCGATTGCGGCGGATATACCTCGCTACATGGCAACATCCGGACCGTGGAATTGATGCAGCGCTGGTGCGAACTCGCCGCCTTTGCCCCAGTAATGCGCAGCCATGAGGGCAATCGGCCCGACGACAATCTGCAATATGATAGTTCGCCGGAATTGCTGTCCTGCTTCGCCGCGTGGAGCCGCGTGCACGCGCATTTGGCGCCCTATGTGCGGCATATATGTGACGAAGCGGTGGCGGACGGCCTGCCCGTGCAACGGCCCTTGTTCCTGCATTATCCCGACGACGCGGCGCTCTATGCAGTGCAGGATCAATATCTTTACGGAGCGGATTTGCTCGTCGCGCCGGTGATTGAGGAGGGCGCATCGACCCGCGAAGTCATCCTGCCCGGTGACACCCCATGGCGGCATGTGTTTACCGGCCAAGACTTCGCCCCCGGCACATACCAAATTTCCGCCCCCATCGGCCAACCGCCTGTTTTCTATCGCGTGGGCAGCGCCTATGCTGCCCTCTTTGATGGCATCAAGGGGGCATTAGCGGCATGAGCGAACGCGCGAATATCAGGGACGTTGCCGAAAAGGCGGGCGTTGCGGTCAAAACGGTCAGCCGCGTGCTGAACGGTCATCCCTATGTCAGCAAGGACACGAAAGCGCGCGTTGAGGCGGCGATGGAATCGCTTGATTTCCGGCCCAGCATCGCGGCGCGCATATTGTCTGGCGCGAAATCGGGTCAAATCGCGCTGATCTACGACAATCACAGCCCGTTCTACATGTTCCAAATCCAATCGGGATGTTGGGACTTGTGCAAGGAACGCGGCATTCGCCTGCTCGCGCAACCTGTAGATGTTGCCGACCCCAATGTGGGCGAGCAAATTCGGGGTTTGGTCACCGAAACGCATGTCGATGGTATTGTTCTCTCCTCCCCCGTGACCGATTGTGAGCCGGTGCTTAAGGCATTGGACGCGATGGACATTCCCTTTGTCCGCATTTCGCCAGGCACCAACCATGCGCTGACCAGTTCGGTGTTCATGGACGATGCGCAGGCGGCGGATGATATGACCACGCACCTCATTAATTTCGGCCATCGGCGCATTGGCTTTATTAAGGGCCACCCCAACCATATGGCGTCCGACGACCGAATGTTCGGGTATCGCCGCGCGCTCGACCGTGCTGGCATAGCGTTTGAGCCGCAATTGGTGTGCGATGGCGCGTTTGATTTTGAAAGCGGTGTGGCGGCGGCGCGGGTGTTGCTCGACTTGGGCGAGCCGCCGACCGCTATCTTTGCCGCTAACGATGACATGGCGGCAGGTGTGTTGGCCGTGGCGCATGACCGCAATATTGAGATGCCGGAGTTTCTGTCGGTGGCCGGTTTCGATGACACGACGTTGGCCCGCACCGTCTGGCCGCCGCTCACCACCATCCATCAACCGATGGCGGCGCTGGCGCGCACCGCGACCGAAATCCTGATTAACGGCGGGGATATAAGCCACCGCCGCCTCCCCCATCAATTGATTGAGCGCGCATCGGTTGCGCCGCCGAAAAGGAAAAGCCTATGAGTAACCTTTCCCTCCCCACCCGCCGGACATTGGGCGATTGCGAGATCACAGTATCGCCAATCGCGTGGGGCATGTGGCGCATTACCGAGGGTGGGCGCAGCGCGGCGGACGCGGCGAAGCTGGTCCATGCGGCGTTGGATGTGGGGATTGATTTTCTGGACACCGCCGACATTTACGGCTTCGATGGCACCAATGGGTTCGGCGATGCGGAAGCGTTGCTGGGCGAAGTGCTCGCCGCTGACCCGTCTCTGCGCGGGCGGATGGTGCTGGCGACCAAAGGCGGCATTATCCCGCCGCGTCCTTACGACCAAAGCGCCGATTACCTGCGCGCGGCGATAGATGCGTCGTTAAAGCGCCTGCGAACCGATGTCATTGACCTCTGGCAAATCCATCGCCCCGACATTTTGGCGCATCCCGCCGAAGTCGCGCAGGTGCTGGACGAGGCGATAGCTGCGGGCAAAATCCGAACGTTGGGCGTGTCCAACTTTACGCAACCGCAAGTGGCGGCGCTCAACCATTTTCTGACCAATAAGTTGGTCACGACGCAACCGGAAATCAGCCCGCTCCGCATCGATTGTTTTGAAAATGGCGAGTTGGATCAAGCAATGATGTTGGGCTTAACCCCCATGGCTTGGTCGCCACTGGGAGGCGGGCGATTGCTATCCCCCGAAACCGCACGGGACAAGGCCGTGGTAGTGGCTCTGACCGCAATGGCCGACGCCAAGGGCGTGTCACTATCCGTCGCCACCTATAGCTGGCTGATGGCGCATCCCGCGGGAATCATACCTATCATCGGCTCACAACAGGCCGCCCGCATTGCGGAGGGCGCAACCTCGCTCACCGTCCAATGGACACGCGAAGAATGGTATCAAGTGCTGGTCGCCGCAAGAGGAGAGAAATTGCCATGACAGACCTTCAAATTGAGCAACAATGCGAAATCTCTTGGTTTTCTGCGCTGTGCGACGATGACTATGAGTTCCTTGGCGTCCCCGACCCCTATTTGCAATCGAGTTGGGAGCATTGCCGCAACATCGTCATGCGCGCAGAGGAAGGCGGGTTTGATAACATCTTGCTGCCATCCGGCTACCAATTGGGCCTCGATACCACTGCCTTTGCCGCCGCCGTTGCGACGCAGATTAAGCGGATGAAATTGCTGTGGGCAACCCGTATCGGCGAGGATTGGCCGCCGCAATTGGCACGGCGGATTGCCACGCTGGACCGCATCCTTGGCCCCAATAGTGATGGCACCGGCGGGCGATTGAACGTCAATATCATCTCGTCCGATATGCCGGGTGAGAAAATTGAAAGCGGTCCCCGCTACGCCCGAGCCACCGAGGTTATGAAAATCGTCCGCGCTCTGCTCAACGGCGAATCCATCGACCATCAGGGCGAGTTTTATAACCTCAAACTCGACCCGCCGCGCATTACCACGATTTCGGGCAAATGCCCCGCATTCTACTTCGGCGGGTTAAGCCACGAAGCCCGCGAATGCGCCGCCGAAGGATGCGACGTGTATCTGATGTGGCCCGATACAATGGATAAGGTGCGCGAAAATATCGCTGACCTCACCGCCCGTGCCGCGCGCTTTGGCCGCAAACTCAAATTCGGCTATCGCGCCCACGTCATCGTTCGCGAAACCGAGGAGGAGGCACGCCAATATGCCGACCGCTTGCTCTCCAAATTGGACGATGAAGCGGGGCGTGCCATCCGCGAACAGTCATTGGACGCCAAAAACTACGGTGTGCAGCGGCAACAGGAATTGCGCGGCGCGGCGGGCGGTGACGGCTTTGTGGAGGACAACCTCTGGACCGGCGTGGGCCGTGCGCGCTCCGGCTGCGGCGCGGCGATTGT
>JBGSSR010000040.1:0-1684 GCA_041736905.1 Sphingomonadaceae bacterium
CGTGCACCGCCGCCGCCGGGACCGTCGAGCATTACCATGCTGCCGCCGAAGCCGGACACGACAACTTCGGTCGTGTAGCGGTCGTTGCCCTGTGCATCCTGCCACTTGCGGGTCTGCAATTTGCCCTCAATATAGACCTTACTGCCTTTTTTTAGGAAGCGTTCGGCGACACCGACCAAGCCGTCACCGTTCAGCGATACGGAGTGCCATTCGGTTTTCTCACGCTTTTCGCCCGACTGCTTGTCGTTCCA
This sequence comes from Sphingomonadaceae bacterium, assembly GCA_041736905.1. Lineage (GTDB taxonomy): Bacteria > Pseudomonadota > Alphaproteobacteria > Sphingomonadales > Sphingomonadaceae > JBGSSR01. The sequence goes on from JBGSSR010000040.1 coordinate 252, forward strand.
GCTTTCCGACGTAGCAATCCGCAAATTGGCGATTTTGCCGCCGTTGGAGAAGGTTTTGACTTCGGGATCTGCGCCCAAATTGCCGACGATGATGACTTTATTGACGCTGCCCGCCATGAGTGTAGCTCCCGCATTACGATTCTGTTGCTGATGCTATAGTCCGAAGGCGGTGGCTGTCCAGTATGTTATCCCTGCGGCGGCATAGGCGAGCACAAACAAATAGCTCACCATGAAAATGGGCCACTTCCACCCGTTGGTTTCCCGCTTTGCCACGGCTATCGTCGATATACATTGCGGCGCAAACACGAACCACGCGAGGAAGGCCAATGCCGTGGCCAGCGACCATTCAGCGGAGAGTTTCTCACCCAGTGATTGCGCGACCGCGTCTTCATCACGCTCTGCGTCGATGGCATTTACGGTGGCGAGTGCGGCGACCGCGACTTCGCGCGCGGCCATGGCGGGGATGATGGCCAAAGCAATGTCGCGGTTGAAACCGATGGGCCGGACCACGGGTTCCAACACGTCGGCGATACGCCCCGCCGCGCTATATTCGGTTTGGCTGAGCGGGCTGTCGATGGGCTTTTGCGGGAAGGTGAGCAGGGCCCAAAGCACCACGGACGCCACAAAAATAATCCCGCCCGCGCGTTTCAAAAACACCACAGCGCGCTGCCATAGGCCGAGCATCAGGTCGCGCAAACGCGGCACCTGATATTTCGGCATTTCCAGCATGAAGGACGATGTGCCGCCCTTCACCACGAAGCCGCGAATGGCGAAACTGGCCAGCATCGCGCCAACAATCCCGCCCAGATAAAGCGCGAAAAGGACCAACCCTTGCAACCCCACGCCGCCGACCGTGCTGGCCGGAATGAATGCGCCGATGATGACGGTGTAGACGGGTAAGCGCGCCGAACAGGTCATGAGCGGCGCGATGAGGATGGTGGTCAGGCGTTCGCGGCTGTCCATGATGCTGCGCGTCGCCATGATGCCGGGGATGGCGCAGGCGAAGCTAGAGAGCAGTGGGATAAAACTATGCCCCGACAGGCCGACGCTGGCCATCAACTTGTCCATCAGGAACGCGGCGCGGGTCATATAGCCGCTTTGTTCGAGGACGAGGATGAAGAAGAATAGGATGAGAATCTGCGGTAAAAACACCACCACGCTGCCCACGCCGCCGATGATGCCATCGACGAGGAGCGAGCGCAGCAGGCCATCGGGCAACGCGCCGCTAACCATGTCGGCAAGTCCGCCCTGAATGCCCTCAATCCAACCGATGGGGGCCTCTGACCAGCTAAACACCGCCTGAAAAATCACGAACAATAGGCCGAGCAATATGGCGAATCCCGCGACGGGGTGGAGCAACACCGCGTCCAACCGGCGGGTCCAGTTGGTGACCTCCCGCTCTGACGTAATCGCGGTCGCGGCGATGGCCTTTG
>JBGSSR010000054.1:0-2464 GCA_041736905.1 Sphingomonadaceae bacterium
GCCGCGCCGTCTGGTTCCGGCCAAGCCCAGCCCAGAGATTTCGGATAAGACTAGCCTGCTGGACCTCAACGATAAAATCTGTCGCTGGCCGATTAGCCATCCGGGCGAGCCGGATTTCCATTTCTGCGGCACCGCGGTGAACCCCGGCTTCCCCTATTGCGTGGAACATTGCGGGCGTGCGTATCAGGCGCAATTGCCGCACGGTGTGCGCCGTGCGCCGCCGCCGATGCCCTTTGGTGGCCCTCGCGTTCGATAAAGGGCACGTTCGATATTAAAAAAGGGGGCTTCGCGGCCCCCTTTTTCTTACGCCTTGTCCTCGCCGCGAATTTGCACGTGGTGGCGGATGACTTCATCGATGATGAAACGCAGGAATTTTTCGGTGAATTCCGGATCCAATTGCGCCGCCTCGGCCAGTGACCGCAACCGCGCCACTTGCCGTTCCTCGCGATTCGGGTCGGCAGGGGGCAGGGTGTTGGCAGCCTTATACTCACCCACGGCCTGCGTAATCTTAAACCGTTCGGCCAGCATGAAAACCAGCGCGGCGTCGATGTTATCGATGCTTTGACGAAAGGATTCGAGTGTCGGATCGGCCATTTTTTCCCCCAGTCCGGCGCAGGTGCGCGATAGGGGCTTGCGTTATCCTTAACACCTTGTCAAATCCAGCCTGAAATGAGTGCAACTATCCATAATATCGCCCGCAAGGCTTCGCCCTCGCTTGATCCAATGATTGCGTTGGTCGCGCAGGATATGAACCGCGTCAATGCGGTGATTTTGGACCGGATGCAGTCGGAAATTCCGCTTATCCCCGAATTGGCGGGGCATTTGATTGCCGGCGGCGGTAAGCGGATGCGGCCCATGCTGACGCTGGCGTGCGCAAAATTGCTCGATTATCCCGGCGACCGCCATCACAAATTGTCGGCGGCGGTGGAGTTTATCCACACGGCGACTCTGCTGCACGATGATGTTGTCGATGGCAGCGACATGCGGCGTGGGAAGACGACCGCGAATCTGGTCTATGGCAACCCCGCCGCCGTGTTGGTCGGCGACTTCCTGTTCAGCCGCTCATTCGAATTGATGGTTGAGGATGGCAGCTTGAAAGTGCTGAAAATCCTGTCCCATGCCAGCGCAGTGATTGCCGAGGGCGAAGTCAACCAACTGACCGCCCAACGCCGCGTGGAAACCAGCGAGGACCGCTATCTTGAGATCATCGGCGCGAAAACCGCCGCACTGTTCGCCGCCGCGTGCCGCATTGCCGCTGTGGTGGCTGAGCGGGATGAGGCCACGGAAGCCGCGCTTGACAATTACGGTCGGTTCTTAGGTATTGCCTTCCAACTCGTTGATGATGCAATGGATTATGCCAGCGACGGCGCAACCATGGGCAAGGATCAGGGCGATGATTTCCGCGATGGGAAAATCACGTTGCCGGTGATTTTGGCCTATGCCCGCGCAAGCGCAGAAGAAAAGAAATTCTGGGAAGCGGCCATGCTTGGCAACCGGACCAGCGACGCAGATTTGGAAGAGGCAAAGCGCCTCATAGCGCTGCACGGCGGCATCGACGACACCATTGCCCGCGCGCGCCATTATGGGCAGCGCGCGATTGATTCCATCCGGCCATTCGCATCAGGGGCCGCCAAAGACGCGTTGGTTGAGGCCGTGGAGTTCGCCATTTCGCGGGCGTATTAAGAGGCGGGCGTGAGGCCTGACCTGCCTATCAATGCCGTATTGCCGGACCTGCTCGCCGCGTTAGCGGGCAGGCCGTGCGCTGTGCTAATAGCGCCACCGGGGGCGGGCAAGACCACCGCCGTTGCGCCCGCTTTGCTATTGGAAAAGTGGTGCACGGGTCGCATCCTCCTCCTTTCCCCGCGCCGCATAGCCGCCCGTGCCGCCGCCGAGCGGATGGCGGAACTGGCGGGTGAGAAGGTGGGCGGCACCATCGGTTACATGACACGCATGGACAGCCGGACCAGCGCCGCCACCCGCATTGTCGTGATGACCGAGGGGATTTTTGTCCGCCAAATCATCGCCGATCCCGAACTCACTGGCGTGTCGGCGGTGCTGTTCGATGAGGTGCACGAACGCAGCCTCGACAGCGATTTTGGCCTTGCGTTGGCGTTAGAGGGGCAGGCGGCGTTTCGGCCAGATTTGCGCATCCTGCCGATGTCCGCGACGTTGGATGGGGCACGGTTTGCGGCGATGCTTGCCGATGAGAATGGGAAAGCCGCGCCGGTTATCGAAAGCATTGGGGTGTCGCACCCGCTCACCCTCCACCACATTGGCCGCCGCGCAGAGCAACCGATTGAGGACGCAATGGCGGCGGCGGTGAAACAGGCATTGCGGGAGCAGGGGCCAAATGACGGAAAAGGCGGCGACGTGCTCGCTTTCCTGCCCGGTGTGCGGGAGATAGCGCGGACGGCGGAGCGCCTCGCGGGCCTCACCAACATCGCGGTCCACCACTTGCACGGCA
>JBGSSR010000095.1:0-1706 GCA_041736905.1 Sphingomonadaceae bacterium
GATAATGGAGAAGATTAAGCAACTTGCTGATGACCCGTCGTCTTTGGCTGCGAATGTCGTTCGATTGCAGGGCAAAAGCTCATATCGATTGCGAGTGCAAAATTGGCGGATCATTTTCCATTGGGAAGAAGGTGAGCTTCACATTGAAGCCATCGGTCCACGTGGCTCTGTCTATGGAGATTGATTATGACAGCGCAATTTATTGAAATTGACGGAAAAAAGCTGGCTGTCCTGCCCATTGAAGAATATCAGAAGATGTTGGACCAATTGGAGATGCAGGACGACATCCGGTTTGCAGAGGAAGCTGATCGACGCCGTTTGGCCGGAGAAGAATATTTTCCAGGTGAGATTGTCGACAAGCTTTTGAATGGTGAAAATCCATTGCGGGTTTGGCGAACCTATCGCGGGCTTTCCCAACAGGAACTTGCTGACAAAGTCGGCTGCTCCAAAATGAAAATTTCGAGTTTAGAGACGGGGAAACAAGACACGAGTAGCGGAAATTGGCGCAAACTTGCGGAAGCTCTCAACTTAAACGTCGATGACATCATGCCGTGGCCAGAGATTGAACAGGTAAATGAATAACACCACCACCCCCCAAGGCCCCTCCATCCGCGTCCTGCGCGTGGGGGAGCAGGTGCGGCATATCCTGTCCGAACTGCTCGCGCGCGATGAGGTGCATGATGAGGTGCTGGCCAAATATGTGATTAGCGTGACCGAGGTCCGCATGTCGCCCGATTTGCGCCACGCCACCGCGTTCATCAAACCCCTGCTGGGGAAGGATGAGGAAGTGGTGCTAAAGGCGCTGCGCACCAACACCGCGTTTTTGCAACGCGAGGTCGCAAGCCGCATGAAAACCAAATATGCGGCGAAGTTGAAATTCTTGGCCGATGACAGCTTTGATGAGGGCAGCCACATCAACAAACTGCTCAACGACCCAAAGGTGTTGCGCGATATTGAAGCGGACGGAGAGGGCGAGGCCTAAACCCCGCCCCCCGCGTTTTACTTACAACACGAAATCCCCGATTTCCAGGGCGTGCACGCCGGAAACAACGATCCAGAAATCCGCGACGCCATCGCCATTGGTATCGCCCATGACTGTGGTGGTGGTGGCGCTCGTCTCAAAACGCAGCTCGCCGGGACTATTGGTAAATGCCAAGCTTTCCAAGAATAAGAAGCCGTTGTCGGACCCGCCCACAATCGCATCGACGAATGACAGGTTAATCCGATCCCCGTCGATCAGGCTGAAATCGCGGATCAAATCGGCGGTTCCGGCGGTCACTCCGCTAAAATCGCCATCGCTAAACATAAACATGTCTGCGCCCGCTTCGCCGAAAAATTGGTCACGGCCCGCGCCGCCGAAGATAAAATCATCCCCTGCGCCGCCATACATAAAGTCGTTGCCGGCCATCCCGTACAACGTGTTGGCAGCGGTCGTCCCGCGCACGGTGTTGGCCAGTTCATTGCCGATGCCGATTTCCGCGCTGCCGTAGAGGTACAGGTTTTCGACATTGTCGCCCAGCGCGTAATTGACGTAGGCCTGGATCAAATCGGTGCCTTCGCCCACGCCCACGCCCTCGGCCACGGTGTCGAACGTGTCGGTGATCTGATAGATGTCATTGCCAGTGCCGCCGGACAAAGCATCCGAGCCTGCGCCGCCAATCAGCCGGTCGTTCCCCGCACCGCCGATGAGGGTGTCATTGCCGCCC
>JBGSSR010000148.1:0-10202 GCA_041736905.1 Sphingomonadaceae bacterium
TGCCCCATCGGCGCGGACCGGCCAGCGAGGCCCAGGCTTGTTATTGCGAATCTCTCGCATGAAAGCCGCGCTTTTTGGGGAAAAACCACAACTATGCCACTTGCCCATTGACTAGGGCCATAGGCGGCAATAGTCGCGTTAACATAGGACGGCGAACGACGCTTCGCCAACCGGACCGAAGTTTTGAGGAGCCATTGCCATGACCTATGTCGTCACCGACGCCTGCATCAAATGCAAATACACCGACTGTGTCGAGGTTTGCCCTGTTGATTGCTTTTACGAAGGCGACAATATGTTGGTCATCAACCCCTCGGAATGCATCGATTGCGGCGTGTGCGAACCCGAATGCCCCGCCGAGGCAATCCTGCCCGACACCGAAAGCGGGTTGGAGCAATGGTTGGAACTCAACACCAAATATTCCGCCGAATGGCCCAACATCACCTCATCGAAAGACGCGCCAGCCGACGCCGACGATTTTAAGGGCATGGATGGCAAGTTTGAAAAATACTTCACTGAAGAACCCGGCGAAGGCGATTAATCTTTCCGTTATCGAAAACAAAAAAGGGCGTGTCCAGAAGGACGCGCCTTTTTTCGTTATGCCGCACGCCAATGTCATCTTGGCGCAGGCATAAAAATTCTGCGATGACAAAGGCCCTGCATTCCGCGATTTAGGGCCTATCACATTGGCGCCATTGGGTTACATTGGCCGCTTGGACATAACAGGGGCGAATCGTTTATGCTGGACCTAATCCGCGCCTTTATTGCCGATCATCAGGCGGGCATCGGCCTGATCGTATTGGGCCTCATGTTCATCGGTTTCGTGATGGAGCGGTTCCCGCCCACGGTTGTTGCCATCCTTGGCACTGTAGTGTTTCTCATCATGGGCAGCATGGATGAAAAGGCGCTCTATTCCGTATTCAGCAATTCCGCGCCGATTACCATTGGCGCGATGTTTGTGTTGTCGGGCGCGCTGCTAAGGACCGGTGCGATTGACGCCATCGCCGGTTGGATTATCGCGCGTGCGCGTACCCATCCCAAACGCGCCATCGCGGAGATGATGGTCGGCGTTTACATTGCCTCGGCCTTTATGAACAATACGCCGGTGGTGGTGGTGATGATCCCGATTATTATCCGATTGGCCCAAGCCATCAGCATGAGCCCAAAAAAATTGCTCATCCCGTTATCGTTCGTCACGATTTTGGGTGGGACAACGACGCTGATCGGCACTTCCACCAACTTGTTGGTCGATGGTGTGGCGCGCGATGCGGGCCTGCCCGCAATGGGAATTTTCAGCATTACGCCTTACGGCATTGTCGCCGGCATTGCAGGCATGGCAATGATGGCCTTGTTCAGCCGCCATTTGCTGCCCAAGGATGAGGACACAGACAACCGCACTTTTGCCGAGGAAGAGTCCGGTTTCCTCACCGAATTAAGGATTTTGCCGAAAAGCGATTATGTCGGCAAAAAATTGGGCGACATCCCCTTGGCAAAACGCAGCGGGTTGAAATTCACCGCCTTAAAGCGCGGCGCAACCTTTATGCGGACCGGCATTCACGAGATGGCGTTGGAGGCGGAGGATCGTTTGGTCGCGCGGCTGTCGCTAACCGAACTGCTTTCCATGCGTAAAAACACGTCGATCGAAATCGGCCTGACGGCGGACGGTAGCGAGCATATCGGCCATTTGGAAAAGGGATTGGTGGAGGCAACGATTGCCCCCACGCACCCCAGCATTGGTAGCCGACTGCGCGAAATTCCGTTCTTGTCTAACCTAAACGTTCGCATTTTGGGGGTCAGCCGGTTCCGCAAAGTGCCCGGCCCGGACCTCGGCAGCGCGCGCATCCACGCGGTGGACCGCTTGCTGGTCACCGGCCCGACGGACCAGATTGAACAGATGCACCAAAACCCGAACCTGTTCGGGGTGGGAGAGACCAATGCGCGCGAATTCCGCCGGTCGAAAGCGCCCATCGCCATTGGGTCATTGGTCGCAGTGGTCCTGCTGTCCACGTTTAACATCGTGCCGATTGGCGTGGCGGCCATCATCGCTATTGGTGTCATCCTGCTAACCCGCTGTATCGATGCAGAGGAGGCATGGGGGTCGATCGACGGCAACGTGTTGGTGCTGATTTACGCCATGCTCGCCGTCGGTTTGGCGTTGGAAGAAACGGGCAGCGTGACAATGGTGGTGGACGCCATGACGCCCTATTTGGCGACGGTGCCGCCATGGGCGTTGCTTATCGCGGTTTATGTCGTTGCCGTGCTCTTGACCGAAATTATTACCAACAATGCCGTCGCCATTTTGGTGACGCCTGTGGTGATAAAACTGGCGCAGGATTTGGGCCAAGACCCGATGCCATTGGTTATCGCCGTCATGTTCGCCGCCTCGGCCAGCTTCGCGACGCCGATTGGGTATCAGACGAACACGTTGGTTTACGCAGCAGGCGGATATAAGTTCACCGACTTCTTCCGCGCGGGTATTCCGCTAACGCTGGGTGTGGGCTTCGCAACGATTGTGGCGATAGCATTGCTGGCTTAGGGTTCGGCGTAAGGCGCAAAAAAGGGCGGGTGGATTGCTCCAACCGCCCCTTTTCGTTTGCCGCGTTTGCCGCCTATTTCAATTTCTTCAGCAGCTTCACCGTCATATCGTCATTGTCGACCGCGCCGATGAGTTCAACTTCACCGCGGTCATTGCGCCGCCCGACCAGCACGACGAACTCCGCGCCGCCGCCGGTGAAATCGGCCAAGTCCATCGCCGGACGCGCGCGCATCGTGTCGCGTAAAGCCAATGCAGGATCGGTACGCGGCAACAAGCCATCGACTTTCCGTGCGGCGCGGCAATCGGCAACCAACCCCTTCAGGCCGCCACCATAGCCTGCCAGATAGGACGACAGGCTGCCCGCCTGCATCCGCTGGCTATGTGCAAAGCCAAGCGCACAGGCGATTTCCGCCAACCGCGTTTTGTCATATCCCACGCCGAAAATCAGCTTGGCTAATGGCGTGTAAGGCGCACGGTCCTGCACCTCCAATCCGGCATCGGACAGCAGCGCACGATACTCATCGAGGTTTGCCTCCGCTTTTAGCACACAATCATAGGCGCGGCCCACGGCCTCATACAGCGCTTTACGTCCGCGCGATTCGGCATGAACCGCCGCCTCCGCCAACACGCGCGCAGAGGCCAGCCAATCGGCAAGGCCGGCATCGTCAGACGGGGCTGGTTCTTCCACCAATTCGCCCTGAACCATCGGCACAGCATCAACCTTGGCGACAAATCCGCCCATCGGGATAACCGGCATGGTTGCCGCAATGGGACTCTCAGCGAAGGGCGAAAGGTCCAATTCTTCCGCATGCGGCTCACTGGCCCAGGCCGGAACCTGTTCCTGCACCACAGGGGAAGAGACCAGCGCATCGGCGACCTCAGCCTCCAACGCCGCTTGTTCCGGCGCAGGCACAGCCTCTTTCCAGTTAATCACGCCATAAATGAAATCAATCGTGTCGCCATCGGATGAGAATGGCAGCAAAATGCCGCGATACAAAATGGTCACACCACGTTGATTGACAAACTCCGCCTCAAACCCGATGGGCGCGCGGTTGGCCAAAATCTGCATATAATGGTCGGTAATACGCGAGAGCAAAGAGCGTGGCGGCACTTGTTCCAGCCACTGGATGCCCTTTTCCAACCCGCATTCCTCAGCAATCGCCGCGCCGATGAATTGCACCGCCGGGTTTTCAATGCCGCTGGTAAAATCAAGTAAGACGCCATGGTCGCCAAAATCGCCCGCATTCTCCGGCTCCAAATCCTCAATCGAAGGATAAGGCGCATCACGCAGCAGTTGCGTCCAGAAATTATAGGCCCGCACCTGCATCCGGCGTTCATTGACGCCGATTTCTGGCGGCCGCTCAAGGCCATGGTCGTGAGAATCATAGGAAGCACGAGCCGAATCGCCTTCCTCCTGATGCGTGACATGACCGTCTATCCCGCGCAAACTGTCCATAAACGTCTCATTTCCCTTGCATCGCCCCACCCGCAACCGGCGGTTTCAGGGGCTATCCCAAGGAATGTGCCGTGATATGGTAAAATTGTCGTAAAGGAGGGCGCGAATAATCGTCGACGTTGCGGTGGCGATACGCATTTGCCGCTTGAACAACCGCGCCGTCGGCGCTATCTGCGACCCCCATGCCGCCTTAGCTCAGTTGGTAGAGCATCGCATTCGTAATGCGGGGGCCGTAGGTTCGAATCCTATAGGCGGCACCATTTTCTTCCCTTTGTGATACGCCCCATCGATGCAGGCGTCCTTAAGCGGCAGGTCGCGCCATGGCTTGCTGAAACAACGCGGACGCCTCATGACCTGCGAGCCATAGCTGCACATGGGGCACATCCTGGGCGCTTAACCATGCGCGATCTGTGGCGGCGAATTGGCGGACGAATGGCATGATCGCCATATCGGTCAATGATCGTGCTTCGCCGCAGAACTGACCGTGGATACCAATCCGCGCATCCCATTCGCATAAGATGGCCAAAGCAGCGGCGCGATGCGGCAAAGGGTCGCAATCGTAGCGCGGCGCATATTTATAGCGGTCAAGGTGGTGCTTAAACGGCCCGTCATTTTGCGCAATCAGTCTTGCATTCTCGCCGGCTAGCCACTGTTCCGGATCGTGTCGCGATAGGGCCCAGTGCATTATGTCAAGGCTCTCATCTATGACCGTGCCATTGGGCAAGACGAGCACCGGCACGGTTCCCTTCGGCGACGCGACCAACATTTCCGGCGGCTTGGCGCGCAGCGAAACTTCATGCAGATCAAACGCTTGGCCGCTCATCAGCAACGCCATCCGCGCGCGCATGGCATAGGGGCAGCGGCGGAAGCTGAACAATTTGGGAGCGGCCGTCATGAGGGGATATATGGCACGGGTCACGTCATCTGGCCAATGTTTGATTTCGGGAGTGAGGGCGCGTTTTGAACGCCCTCACGCCTTTGCCCTGTCACACGTTGGCCTGTAACCAATCGCATATTGCACCCGCCAAAGCGGCACCACCGCGTGCACTCCAATCTTCAAGGTCAGACGGTGGTGGGTTGGCGGGGGATTGTTGATGCATGAAATAGAGTTCGGCCAGCACAGCGGCGCGCACCTTGGCATCGCGCGCACCGGATAATACGGCGACTGCGCTCTCCTTTGCGCCACGGTTGGTGATGCCAAGCGCATTGGCCATCGCCTTTGCCGCCAATGTTGCCAATTGCCGGTCGGCGGCGGTGCCCTTGCTGCGGTGAAAAATCGCTTCGCTGCCCTGCGCGCTTTTGCCGTTGATGGCGTTATGGTGGATGGACACAAACACATCATATTGCGTGGCGGCGGCACCGGCCTGATAATTGGACACGCGCGCGTCGCTGACGGTTACGGGTACGCCTACCTGCCGCAATTCATGCGCGCAAGCGGCGGCGGCGATTGTGTTGAGCGCGTGCTCGTCGAGTTTGGTTTCGGCGTGCACCGCGCCGGGGTCGAAACCGCCTGGTTTTGGGCCATGACCGACATCGATATAGACGCCCTTGCCTTTCCAAGTTTGGGCCGCCGCCGATTTCGGTTGCGCGGCAAACAAGCGGCCTTGCGCCTCGGCAAATTGTTTGACGACGGCGGCGATGTAGCGATCTTTGCTCATCGCATCGGCGGGCTTCTTGTCATCTGGCATTGCGTCATGCGACCCGCCAACATAGCCTGCATAAGCAATGAATTCGACATACTCCCGCGCCGTGGCCGCCGCACGCCGCCACCCTGCATAGGGCTTGCGTTCGATAAACGCCCAATAGCCCGCAACCGCGCTTTCATAATCGGGAAAGTGGCAATATTGGTCGGTTTCACCTACCGCATCGATGTAGGCGACCGATTGCGCGAAGGGTTCCATTTCTGTGCGATATTTCATGCCATAGGGGTTTTTGAAACGCCGGAACAAGTCGGATGACCCCCGCCCGCTTTCCAATATCGCCTGCGCCAATTGCGCGACTTTCAGATGCTCAAATTCAATGTCCGCCCGCGAAAGGGCAAAGGTAAAGGCGTCAAAACTCATTATGTCTCGTTCCCATTTTTGCGTGGATTTGACGCTTGTCGCACGAGCAGCGAGGCAAGCATCAAAGGGAACAAAAATGGTGCAAACGCTTTCCTATTTGTCGAGACAAATTTGAATCGGCGTTTTCGAACGGAGAGCGATTGCGATTTCTAATCGATGGGCGGCTCTTCAATATCATCATCCGCACCGGCCTTCGCCGACGCCAAAGCCATGTCCCCCATAGTCACATAGTCCAGCTTCCCAGTGCCCAACACTGGCAATGCTTCCACAAAGCGGATGTCGCGCGGGACCATGAGTTCGGTTACGCCATTCGCCTTAGCCCATGTCAGCAATGCCTTATTGTCGGCATTGGGCGCGGTGGAGAACAGCACCATTTGCTCGCCCTTTTTGGGGTCAGGCCGCGTGACGACGGCATGGTCGAACCCCGGCCAGACGGCGGCGGCGTAGCCTTCGACCGCGGGCAAGGACACCATTTCTCCCGCGATTTTGGCAAAGCGTTTGGCGCGTCCGCGAATGACGATGAAGCCGTGGTCGTCGATGGTCACAATATCGCCAGTGTCGTGCCAGCCTTCCTTCGGCGGTTGCAGCACGGCGGGCTGATCGGCCATGAAGTAGCCCGCCATGACGTTAGGCCCGCGAATGGACAGCCGCCCGCCCTCGGTTATGCCCGGCACATCGTCCAACCGTGCCTCCATCGCGGGGAGGAGGCGGCCGACGCTGCCCGCCTGATAATGCATCGGCGTGTTCACCGCGATCACTGGCGACGCCTCGGTCGCGCCATAGCCCTCAAAAATGCGAAGCCCGAATTTCTCACTGTACGTCCGCCGCGTTTCTTCCCGCACTTTTTCCGCGCCCGCGAAAATGTAACGCAGCGAGTAGAAATCATAACTATGCGCCATGCGGGCATAGCCGGATAGGAAGGTATCGGTGCCGAACATGATCGTCGCATTGGCATCATAGGCCAACGCGGGGACAATCCGATAGTGCAGCGGGCTGGGGTAGAACATCGTGCGGATGCCATTCAACATCGGCAACAATGTCCCGCCGGTTAGGCCGAAACTATGGAATACGGGCAGCGCATTCAGCACCACGTCCGACCCGTTAAAATCAATCCGTGCGCCCAATTGTGCGCAATTGGCCAGCAGGTTGCGATGGGTCAGCACCACGCCCTTTGGCGCGCCCTCCGACCCGCTGGTGAACAGGATGACGGCGGGGGCATTGGGCGATACACCCATTTTGGCATGGCGGCGGGATAGGCTTTCCACGCGGAGCAGCGTCCAGAGTTTCTCGACCGTCCCAACGGTCGCGCCAATATCCTCCAGATATAGGATATGCCGCCCATCGCTTTCCAACGCCGCAATCACGTCGTGCAGTTTCGATTGCTCGACAAACGCCCGCGCGGTGATGACGGTGTGGATGCCCGCCGTCACGAAGGCGGAGCGCAGGTTTGCGAGGCCGGCGGTGAAGTTCAGCATGGCTGGCACGCGGCCAATGGCTTGCAACGCGAAAAACGTCACCGCCACGCCGTTGACATTGGGCAGCAAGACGCCAACCGCCTCGCCCTGCGCCGTGGTCGCCGCGAACCGCTTGCCCAACAGATGCGTACCGACAAGCAGCTTGTCATAAGACAAGGGCTCGCGCTTTATATCCTCCGCAATCAGTGTTTTTCCGCCATGCAAATCCCGCGCGGCGGCCAAAGCGGTGAAGAGCGTCCGGTCGATGTCGGTGGTGTCGAACACCATCTTGCTCATTTCATCATATAGCTTTCGGCCCGCAACGGCGCGCTGGGCGCGCGCGGTCAGGCCCGCCTCCCCCACCACCATGCGCGGGGGCAGGACGGTGAGCGATACCTTCGGGAACCAGCGGCGCTTTACCTTGCCCTTCATATAGCTGAACATTGAATATTGCGGCCCGTCGAGGCGGACGGGGATAATCGGTGCCTCTGCCTTCATCGCCACCATGCCGGGTCCGTCGAACACCTTCATCAGCGCGCCGGTGCGGGTAATGCGGCCTTCGGGGAAGATAACCAACGTGCGGCCTTCCTTCACCGCCTTTATCATGGCTTTGGCCGCCATCGGGTTGGTGGGATCGACGGGAAAGGCACGGAACAGCTTTAGGAACGGCTGCACCCAGACCGATTTGGCAATGTGGGTGTTAATGGCGAAGGTCGGCTTTCCGGGCAGGAACGCACCGAGGAGCAGGCCGTCGAGGAAGCTTAAATGGTTGACCACGACCACGGTGCTTTCCCCCGCCTTGGGCATATGCTCCATGCCCTTCACCTCAACGCGATAGAGCACGCGTAACGTGACGCGGATGACGTCCTTGAACAACGTCTCGGGCAGCAACCAGATGCTGACAAACGCGACGACCAATGCGGCAAAGCCCATAACGCCGATCAAGGCCGGAACGCTCCACCCCATGGCCAGCAATGCGGTCATGACCAACACGATCAGCACCGTCACGCCCGCATTGATGATGTTGTTGGCGGCGATGACTTGTGACCGGCTTTCCTCCGGGCTGTGCAGTTGCAGGATGGCATAGAGCGGCACGATGAATATCCCGCCGGAAAAGGCAATGGTGGCCAAGCTGAACAACACCGGCCACGCACTGGGCGTCGCCAGAAATTGGCCAAGATTGGCATTGGGAACGGACACCGAAAACGCCGCCGTGGACAGCCATAGGGCAATCAGGCCCAACGCCATGACCAACGCCGAAAACGGCACATAGCGCGCGGAAATCTCACCTTTTAGCAGGTGGTTGACGGTAACCGAACCCAGCGCAATCGACACCGAGAACACCACGAGGAACAGCGTCACGACCTCCTGCTGCGCCGACAACGTGCCGCTGACCAGTGGGGCAAATTCGCTGACCAATACGGCGCCGGCGGCGAAAAACCAACTGATGCCCAGAATCGACAACCACACGCCGCGTCCCGAATGGGCATAGGAAAGGATACGCCATGTACTGCGGAATACATTCCAATCAATGGCTTGCCCCTGCACCATTGGCGGGGCGGAGGGGACCATAAGGCTGGCCAAAAAGCCGACCACGGCCAACGCCATGGCAACCATCCCTGCCTCCCACGCGGGGATGACACCGGCCAGCAATTGCCCGCTTAGGATGGCCAGAAACGTGCCGCCCTCAATAAGGCCCGTGGCCCCCATAATCTCCCCCTTGCCCAAATGTTGCGGCAGGATGGAGTATTTGACCGGCCCGAAAAGGGTGGAATGCAGACCCATAAGGAACAGGCTAATCAGCAACAACGGCAAGGATTCCAGCCAAAATCCGGCAAGGCCAACGGCCATAAAGCCGATTTCCGCTGCCTTTATCAACCGCACCAAATACGCCTTGTCCCAACAATCGGCCAATTGCCCTCCCAACGCCGAGAACAGAAAATAGGGCAGGATGAACAACCCCGTGGACACCGCCGCCAACATTTCCGCCTTGTCCGGTTCGCCCGCGAATATGGTGAAATTGGCGAGGAACAGCATCGCGAATTTGAGCACATTGTCATTGAACGCGCCCAAAAACTGCACCACAAACATCGGCGCAAATTGCCGTTTGGTCAGCAGGGAAAAATCAGCTCCGGCCATAATATGTCCTTTGAATTAAGGGATTTTGCCTAAATCGAACACATGAGTAATGGGTTAAGCAGCCACACTTTCTTCGCGCCGCAATTGCCGCGCGTAGAGCCAGCCGATACCGATGAGGGTGAAACCCAACGCCACAAAACTGCCAATGCGGGCCAACCCATCAAGACCAGCGGCGTCAAGCAGGAACACCTTGCCAACGCTGAGCAGCATAAGGCCCAATGAGGCGATGCGCCACTCCCGACTTTGCATGCGGATGCCCCAAAGCAGGTATCCGACGGCCAAGGCGAGACCAAGGAGCGAGCGCGCAATGCTCTCCCCCTCCGCCAATCCGCCGCCGACCAAAATGGCACCGTGGAACGCGTGACGCACGGTCGCCCATGCGGCCAGCGCAGCCATGACCATAATTACCGGTTGCAGCACGCGCGCAATTGGTTCGGCGGCATCGGCGCGCATTTTGGCGAGCGCGAATTGGCCCAATGGCAAGGCGGCAAACAGGGGCAGGATGCCATTGACCAACGGCCACGCCCCTACGCTTTGTCCCGCCCACAAGGGATTGT
>JBGSSR010000149.1:0-23788 GCA_041736905.1 Sphingomonadaceae bacterium
CCGCAGGAGCAGCGGGCGCGCTTTGCACCGCGCCGCCTTCTTGCGCGGCGGGGGAGAGTATTTGGCGCGCGGCTTCACCGTCGCCCATGATGTTCAAGGCAAAGGGTTGCTCCGCCGCCACCATGGCGACATCGCCGGGCGACAACAGGTCCACTGCGCCGCCGTCCAGCGTAGCGACTTCCACCGAACCCTCGGTCACTTCGACCGATGCGCCGGTTTCGGTGACGATGACATCGAACATTGTGCCCTTCACCACGGCGGCCATATAGGGGGTCTTCACCTGAAAATGCTTGTCCTTGCGCTTGTCCACTTTGAAGGTCACGCTGCCGGACAGGTTGAACACTTGTGTCATGTTGCCATCGGTTTTGGGGTTGGCGATGCGAATGTGGGTCTTGGGCGCGACCGCCATATATTGCTCACCACGGGTCAGAACAGCGCGGCCATTTTTGCCGGTCTTGACCTCATCACCAGCGGACAGGCGCGCACCTTTCGCGGCGGCCTTCATGGTGCCGCCCTGTTCAATCGAAACCTCGCCGGTTTTTTCCGTTACAATCCATGGCCCTGCCTGCGCAAAGGCAGCGGACGCCCAAACGAGGCTTAGCGCCACGCACAGACTCTTAACGAGATTTCGCACTGGATTCGCCATCACATAAACACCTAAAATTGGCCCAAATTGCGGATTTTTTATTTTCCGTCATGTCCCCAATAGTGAAACGATAGCTAAATTGTGTGTATCGGAACGGTAACTGTAAAATTAACCACATTTCGTGGGCGGTTCATAAACGCCCGCTGGCTAAACCCAAGGTCATGAACAGGGGTAGTTTTTCGATTTGGGCCATGGGTCCAGCGTTGGTAACGGGGGCGATGATTCTGCCCCATGGCGGCGCAATGGCGCAGGTGGTGGACGAAAGCGAATGGGTGACGGGCCTGCCCATGGTCGGTGCCCCGGATTTTGCGCCGGATTTTGCGACGGATGGGGCGCCCGAGGTTAGGGAGCAGCCCGCGATGGAGCAAGCCTATGTGGCACCCCCGCCGCCTGCCCCTGTCCAACAGCGCAACGGATATTTCATTCGCGATGTGACCATCACCGGCGCCGAAACTTTCTCGACCGCCGATTTCGGCGATGTCATCACGCCCTATCTTGGCCAACAATGGACCGAAGAGGACTTGCGCAAGTTGACGCAGGAAATCACGCAAAGCGCGCGCGACGATGGCTTTGTCTTGGCGCAGGCGACAATTCCGCGCCAGTCGTTGAAGGACGGCCACTTGACGGTCGAATTGAACCAAGGCCGCATTGATGAAGTGCGCATTATCGGGTCGGATAATCAGGCGTTGGCCAATACGCTGAGTCCGCTGACCGGACGCTATGCGCATAAAAAAGAGGTCGAACGCGCATTGTTGCTGGCGGGCGACATTCCCGACATCCGCGTGCAAAAAACCCGCTTTGTGCAAGAGGGCGGCAAAAATATCCTTGAGGTCACGGTGGCCGAGCGCGGCGATACCCTCATCCTCTCCGCCGACAATTACGGCACCGATCGTTTCGGCCCCGTCCGGTTGCGCGCAACCTATAAAGCGAACGCGCTTCTTTCCGGCAGCGACACCGCCACCATCGGCGTGCGCACCAATCCGGTGGACCCCAAAGAATTCGTCTATGGCAGCGCCGGCTATGAAATCGGACTTGGCCATAATGGAACGCGGCTGGGCGTTTCGGGCAGCATCGGCAACACGCAACCCGGGCCCGGGAGCAGCGGCTTTTCCGAGATTGAGGGCGACAGCCGCTTTGTCGCCGCCGAAATCACCCACCCGCTGGTCCGCGCCAATGGCGGCGGCATTTGGGTCAATGCGGGGGCATCGTATCTGACCATTGAGCAGGAATCGCTGGGCGTCCTATTGGCCACCGATACGCAGGTGACGTTTACCGTGGGCCTAAACAGCAACCACAAGGTCGCCGGCGGGCGTCTGCGCGGCGGGGTTACCTATACGCGCGGCGCGGGCCTATTGGGCACCACGCGGCAGGGGGACAGCAACAAGTCCCGCTCCGACGGCGATGGTGTCTTCAACAAGGGCACGGCATTCGTGCAATGGAGCGGGCCATTATGGGGCAATTTGGGCCTCAGCCTGAGCGGTTATGGTCAGATCGCCAACCGGCCCTTGCTGGCATCCCAAGAAATCAGCATCGGCGGCGCATATAGCGCGCGTGGGTTTGATTTTTCCGAAATATCGGGCGAAACCGGCGTCTATGGCATGGCGGAGCTGAACTACACCTTCCGCAAGCCGACGTCGTGGTTGAAACAATTGCAACCCTATGCCTTCATCGATGGCGGCACGGCCGACAATATCGGCACGGGCAGCGGCAGCGGCAGTTTGCTTTCCGCCGGCATGGGTATGCGTGCGCGCATCGGCGGGTTCAGCCTGGAGGTGGAGGGCGCGGCCCCCATCAACCGTGACCGTGACGCGACGGGCGATAAAAGTCCGCAGGTCAACGTGTTTCTGGGCGTGGACATTTAGGCGCACGTTTTAGGCAGCGTTAAGGCGCGCCAACGCCGCCTCCATTACCGCATCGCGCCCCGTCGCCACATCGCGCGCGGTTTGCTTGACCAGCACATCGGGAGTTAATCCGGCGTCCGGCACACGGCCCGCGGGAAAGGAGCCGATGAGCGGCAAATCAAATTCCAACCCAGATGCGGGCAGGCGGACGAAGAAGAAGCACCCGCCATTGATCCCCCGCTGATTCCCGCCGGTGGGCTCACCGATCAAGGTGGCAATCCCCGTCTGCCTGCACCGTGCGGCAAATTGGAACGTCGCGGAGCTGTTCTGCGGCCCGATCAGCACCATCATCGGCACGTCGATGCGCGGGCTTTTGGTGGCAATCAACCGGTCGGTATCGCCGCGTTTCAGGCGGAAAAACCGTTCATCATAGCGGTCGGCGTCCACGCCCAATGTGCGGAAACTATCGTCCCATGTGTCGAGATACGGGTCCAATGCGGCGGGCGTCGTGCGATACCGGACCAACCGCCGTTCCTCACCCAGCGACACATCCGCCTTGGCAAAGCGCGCGATTATGGCATCACCGCAATCCTCGCCCCCTTCATTGGCGCGAATATCGACGATGAGCCCACGCGCATTGGTTAGCGTATTGAGCCGCTCCTCCAACCAAGCACGCCAATCCCATTTGCTATTGTAAGTGCCCCAATCGTCCATGGTCAGCACGGCGATGCCATCATCGCGCTGCTCCCATTGCCAGAGCGGCGGGTCACTTTTGACCGGCACGGTGACGCGAAACGCGCGCCGTTGCTCCAATGTGATGGCGGGCACCTTTATTGTCCGGCTCGCGCCATCGGGGGTGCGCAGGTCCAATTGGTGCACCCCGCCGTCGGGCGCGCTAAAGAGCAGGCCGTGGTACACATCAAATGTCTCATAATCATCGCCGCCCGTGACAGACAGCAGGGCACGGCGTTTGGCATCATTATGCCCATCGGCGCGGATATAGGGGAGCAAGCGTTTCAGCATTGTGGCCGCGCGTATCCCATTGATAGCGCGCACCTCCGTCCCCGCCGTCGGCGCCGCGCCGCTGCCATGGTCGGCGGTGACAATCATCGCGTCATCGATCCAGCGAAAGGCAAAGGGCAGGCGTGTTTTGCGGTCGAACAAATCGGCGCGCACCGCCTTCGACTGGTTGTAAAAATTGGCGTAGCTATGCCCGCACTTTATCGTCGCCAGAAAACGCGAAAGGGCAAGATAGCGCGCGGCCTGGTCAGGCGCGGCGACAAATTCGCGCGCCAATGCCGTCATCCCCGCCTCCGCCTGACGCGGGCTAAGATAACGATACAGGCCGGGGTGCAGCAGGGTCAAAACCTCCCGCAAAATGCCCATGTCGTCGGCCAAGCTTTTCGGCGTGGTGGATGCCTCCGCCGCCCGGAGTGTTGCGGGTATCGCCGCACCAAAGGCGGCGGCAAGGCCCCCCGCCATGACGTCGCGCCGTTGGATTTTTGGCATGAATTACTCTCGATAGGGTCGAACGCAGGGGGAGATACCACTGCGCCGATGACCAAATGGGCCTTGTTGCACGCTATCATTACGCTGTGCGCTTTGCCAATATCAAACTACGCGCCATAGGCGATGGCGCAGGGCGGGTTCTATAGCAATATCGACGTCTGGCCGACAGTCGCTTTTTCTAAAGTTTCAGAGCGTCGATAATGGCCTGCCAACTGATCATTTTAAAGTTTTGTGCCAAGGGTGCGTTGTCGCCATCTTGCGCCATGAATATCCCGCCGGGGTAACCGGGCAGGCCATCGGCGATGACAAGGTCGATGCCATCCGTTTCCTGTGTCGCGCCCAACGCGCCGCCGCTAATCCGGAACCGGCCGAGCAATGCACCGGTCTCCGCGTCAAACACGGCATAGGCGTTGTCACCCTGGGATGAGGCGATGAGGAGGTCCGGCTTGCCCGAACGCGCGGCGAAGGCGAGGCCTTCCACATCGGCGACAAGGCCATCGTCCGCGCCGACCGTGGCGAACGCTTCCAACTGCGCGTCCGCTTGGCTCGTGCGAATCCGCCAGATGCCGACGTCTTCCTCGCCAATATACAGGTCGCCGTTTTCGGGGTTGGTGGCGCAGCCCTCAATTTGTGTCGGCAATTTCCATGTGCGGCCAATCGTGCTGTCATAGCCGCCATCGTCGCGCGGGCGCAGCGTGATTTCGCGGATGCTGCCGTCCTTAATCGCCGCATAGACGATCAGGCCACCGCCGGGAACGGGGCCGTTTTGCACGCAAATGCCGTATGCCTCGCCCTTGCCAGCTGGAATGCGCGCGGTGGCGGTAAAGCGGCCTTCGCTATCCATATCGAACACCGCGATGTGCGCGTTCAACGGGTCGTTGCGGTCGCTCGCCACGATCAGGGCGGCGCCATAAGCGCTCCACAAATCCACATTGTTAAGCAGGCCGGCGTTGACAAAATGCCGCTTCTTCCCGTCGAGGCCGTAGCTATACAGCCCCGCCTTCTTATCCGTGCCGACCATGATGGAGGCGGCGGGATTGGCGCGGTTGACCCAGAACGCGGGGTCATCGGCGGCATCGGCATTGGACGTGCCAACGGGGTCCGTCTGTCCGGCGGCGGGAATGTCCACCGCCGGATAGCTAATCATTGGTGCAGGAGTTGCGCAAGCGGCCAGCAGGGCCGTGGTCAGCAACGCAGACAAAACAAACTTGCGCATAAATCCCCCTTTTAGAAGCTCAATTTCGCGCCGAATTTTACGGTCGGCCCGTAGACTTCATATTGCAAGTTGCGCTTCGACCCACCGAAGTTTTGGTAGGCGAAATATTTCGCGTCATTGACGTTAATCCACTCGGCAAACAGGCGCAAATTGTCGTTCACCTTGAACTTCGCTGATAGGTCGATTTGGAAGTGGTTGTCGACAAAGCGATCCTCATCCGCGCCGCCGCCGACTTCGTCCAAATAGCGCGAGCGATAGGTGCCCGCTGCGCGCAGATCAAATGGGCCCTTTTCAAAGCCAATGACGATGTTGCCGGTGTGTTTCGATGCCGATGGCAAGGTGATTTCACGGCCATCGAACAACGTGCCCTTGGCATCGGTGTAGGTGTAGTTCGCTTGCACCAACAACCCATCCAATGGCGCGGGCAGGAAAGTCATGATTTGCGAATAACTGACTTCGACACCGAAGACGGTGGCCTTGTCGCCGTTGATGGGGATGACGGCTTCTTCGAATGATGTGCCGCGATACACGCCATTGAATGGCGCGTCGTCCGCCTCGTACACGGCATCAACGATGAAGTTATCGACCGACTTGTAGAACGCCCCGACCGTAAACGCGCCGTTGCTGCCGAAATAATATTCGGCCGATGCGTCAAGGTTCCATGCCTCGTAAGGCAGCAAGTCGGGGTTGCCGAATTCCGCCTCTTCATCCTCATTGATCGTAAAGCGCGGGGCCATTTTCGACAATTTGGGACGCAATAACGTGCGCGACCCGGCAAGGCGGAACACCACATCGTCCGATGGCGCAAACCGCGCGGTCAGGCTGGGCAACCAATCGGTGTATTCGCGGGTGAACGAAACCGGCGCGACGATGACGACCAATTCGTCGGGATCGGCGGGGTCTGTCACGATCGAAACCAGATTGCCGGTCAACTCATTGGTCGTTTTTTCCACCCGCACACCGCCGATAACGCGCAACGAACTGCTGTCATATCGCACAAGACCGTAACCGGCGAGGATGTCTTCCGTCACCGAATAGTCACCCGCGTTGGATTCCACGCCGCCCTCAATCGGGTCAATGCCACCAAATTGGCCGGGGAAGTTGAAGAACCTTTGCGACCCGCCTGTGTAAGTTGGCACAGGGCCCAAATCGAACAAGCGATAGGTCGCGGTGCCCGCCACATTGGCGAGGGTAAAGCCGTCGTTATCTTCGTAACGCGTGATTTCGGCATTGTAACTTTTTTCCCGCCAGCGCGCCTTTACGCCGCCCTGAATGGTGAAATCGCCGCCACTACCCGCAAAGGTGCGCGCCAAATCGCCCTTCACCGCATATTCTTCGTCAACCGAGTCCGATAGGTTGGTAAGGTCGAGGCGATAGAAGCCATATTGCGCGGGGTCGTTAAACCGCGTGGTGTTGCCTGATACTGAAAAAGCGGGGATGCGCGGATCGCTGTAATCCTGGGTCACCACAAGCCCACGATTGGCAAAGCGGCTACGGAAACGGATGGGGTCAACCGAATCATTCTCCAACTCACTGGCGCGGGCGTAGCTGCCGGAGAAATGCGCTTTCCACACGC
Source organism: Sphingomonadaceae bacterium (assembly GCA_041736905.1). Classification (GTDB taxonomy): domain Bacteria; phylum Pseudomonadota; class Alphaproteobacteria; order Sphingomonadales; family Sphingomonadaceae; genus JBGSSR01. The sequence continues at coordinate 6,789 of JBGSSR010000149.1, forward strand.
CATCATCATGGTCGCCGCCGACGGTGTAGCTGCTGATTGTTTGCGTTTCAAACCGGTCCTTATTGTCACGGATAACGGTGATGCGCTCATCGGCGTCATCAAAAGTCACGACGTTGCCGGATGCTGACGAAGGGCCAATATCTTCAAAATCGCCCATGTCGAAAATCAGACGGCGGCGATATTCTTGGTCGTCAAACTTGCTGTATGTGCCACGCACGAACAAATTGGTGTAATCCGAAGCGCGAATGTCGGCGTTCAAATTGCCGCTGATCCGGGTGCGTTCGACGTCATAATCGCGATATTCGATTTCAGGCGCATAAACGACGCCGTCAACCTCATCCCAACCGCCGGTTTCGACGTTATCGGTTTCAAATTTGCGATTGTAATAGCTAAGGCCACCGGAAATGCCGACGTCATCGCCCAATTTGGTGGCGAAATCGATGCTGCCCTTGGGCGTGACGTCGCCGACATAGTCGTTGTAGCTGCCTTCCAATTTGATGGACAGCAGGTCCTTTTTGCGGTCAAACGCGCTGGTCGTGTTGATTTCGACCGATGCGCCCAAAAAGTCACCGTCCATATCGGGGGTGAAGCTTTTCTTGATTTCGATGGATTCGATGTTGTCCGAGCTAATCACGTCCAACGCGACCGAGCGGACGTCGCTTTCGGGAGCAGGCAGGCGGATACCGTTCAGCGAGCTGCTGTTGAGTTCGGGGTCAAGCCCGCGCACCGAAACAAAGCGACCTTCACCTTGGTCGTTCAAAATGTTCACACCGGGCAGGCGGCGGATGGATTCGGCGACGTTTTGGTCTGGGAATTGGCCGATGGAATCGCGGGTCAGGACGCTGGACACGCCGTCGCTTTCGCGTTGGCGGGACAGGGCGCTGTTAAAGCTGGCCGCTTGACCGACAACCAAAATCTCACGTGCGTCCGCGCCGCCGACCGACGCATTGGCGACCACGCGGCCGGTTTCGGTCACGGTCACTTTTTGCGTCACCGTGTCCGCGCCGGAATAGCTGAATTCCAACGTATATTCACCCGCCGGCACATCGGCGAAGACAAAGCGCCCATCGCGGTCGGTGCTGACCGTTCGGTTCAACTCAACAATGCGCACATTGGCCGATTGCAGATAACGCGTTTCGGACGCGTCGCTGACTTGCCCCGTCACATCGCCAGCAAACGCGGGCGCGGCCAGCGTGCTGCTCGCCAGAATTGCGGCAATGAAACGTGCTTTAGAACGGAAAATCATAATGGCCCCCAGTGGAAGAGTGTTTTGTATCTGGGGGGCCACTAACGCGGCGATGTTGCGCGCTTGCGCTATGCAGGTTTCGGAAAAGCGAAATTTTGATGACAAAACTGTAACGGTTGGCGGTGAATGTAATATACGCTCATCCTAGGCCGCTGACAGTACCGCCGTTATGTCGTGCGGTTTACTATAGGTTGCCGCCACCGCGCGCGCGTAAGTAGGTGAAAGAACGGTCGAGACGGTAACGAATTCCGCCTTGGCTGAATCGGGAGTCAATGTGACGAGCGTATAGCCCTTTTTATCCTGATCGCAGAACGCGACTTCGGGGCTTTGTGCGGCGATAATATTGCCGAGGCCGGGGAGCAGCGAGCCGTAAGATGGGCTGGTAATCGCGGTCGCGCCGAACTCTGCGCCAACCAATACGCCCGTGTCATCATACAGGTTGTTGGCCCATGCGGCGTGGCTGTCGCCGGCAAAGGCAATGGCGTTTGCGCCGACGTTGCGCAACATGGCATAAAGCCGCTCGCGCGCGGGTGGGTAGCCATCCCATGCGTCCATGTTGAACGGTATGCCCGCCTTAAACGCCACCTGTGATGCCGCAATTTGGGTGCGGTAGCTTTCCGGGATTCGGGTCAGCAAGGCATCGAATTTCTCTTTGCCCAATGCGCTCACCAAATCGGGGCCGGGGACGCGAGCCATGACGACTTGGTTGCCCAGCATCTGCCACGGTTTGCCCGAGGCGACGGAGGCGGCCATGACGCCCTCTAACCAACCAAACTGCGCCGCGCCCAGCAATTCGCGTTTCGGGTCCATCCGCTTTTCCAACATTGCGCCAATTTCGGCAGCATCGGGGATTGCGCCCTTAAACGCCACCTGCTCATCGCGCGCGAGCAGGCGGGTTTCGACCATCGCCAGCGTGGCAAGGTCGCCGAATTCGAAACTGCGATAAATCGCCGCGGGATCGGCGTTTTCCTTTGGATTGCGGATTGGCATCCATTCGAAATAGGCCTGAAGCGCCGCCGCTTTGCGCGCCGCCCATGTGCCTTCCTTCTCGGAATGGTTCTCCGCCCCGCCCAGCCATGCGTCATTGGCGGTCTCATGGTCATCCCAAACGCAGATGAACGCCGCGCGCGCGTGCGCGGATTGCATCATCGGGTCGGACTTTACTTGGGCATGGCGGCGGCGGTAATCGTCCAACGTGACGATTTCATGCGCCGGATCAGGCAGGCGGCCCAATGCGGCACCAATGTCGGTGCCGTAACCCTCTGCGCCATATTCGTAGATATAATCGCCCAAATGCAGCACGGCATCAAGCCGGTCGAGCTTTGCCATGTCATCATAGGCGTTGAAAAACCCGCCGGGGTAGAGTTGGCAGGAGGCAAGCGCAATGACGACCTTATCGGTCGCGCCCACGGGCAAAGTGCGGAATTGGCCGACGGGGGATTTTGTGCCGTCCTTGGTGGTAAAGCCATAGAAATAGGTTTGGCCAGCGGAAAGGCCCGCGACCTCCACCTTGGCCGTGTGGTCGGCGGTGGCGGCGGCCATCACTTCGCCGGTTTGCACTGCTTCGCCATCGGCGCTTGCCGCGACGAACCATGTCAATGGCACGTCGCCGCTTGCGCCTTCCGCCACCGTGGCGCGGGTCCATATGACCGCACCCTCGGCGCTCGGGTCGCCGCTGGCCACGCCGTGAAGAAAGCGGGCGTTTTCCAACATCGGCGTGGCGGCAAGGACAACGGGAGCCAATCCCATGGCCGATCCCGCCCCCATGAGCGAGAGCAAGCGGCGGCGATTGATTTGGATGGTCATGGTCTTGGCTCCCTTTGGTTTCGTTTAATAGCGGATGGTGAACGCCACGCCAAACATTTGCGGCTCACCCGGAATGAAGGTCGGGATGCCAAATGCGCCGCCGGTGTTGCCCGCATCCAGCAGATAATCCTCATCCGTCGCATTGCGGATAAAGGCCGACAATTCATATTTGTCATCGGCAAAGGAAATCCCGCCCTTCGCATTGACCAGCGTCACCGCGTCTTGGCTGGTGACATCACGGTTCGGCAATTCGAAGAAGATTTTGCTGCGATAGGTGACGGTGGGCGTCAGGAACACGCGCATTCCGCCGCCGATGGGGGCGTCGATGGTGAAGCCCGCTGCACCCTGCCATTCGGGTTGCAGACGGAAACGGGCACCGGCAAAGGTTGGCGCGAACGTGCTGTCGTCATCAATGCCGCCATCGATATAGCCGACATTGGCGAACATCGACAACCAATCGGTCGGGCGAACGGAGAGTTCCGCCTCCACGCCCAAATTGCTGGCCGTGCCCGCGCTTTGCGTCAGGGTAGACCCATTTTCCTGAATGACGCTGACCTGAAAACCGTCATATTGTTGATAATAGACGCCGATGCTGCCCGATACTGGACCCGCCGAACCTTTCAGGCCGACTTCGTAGTTCCAAACGGTTTCTTCAGGCACCAATTGCAACCGTGGGGTGGCGATGCCGTTAACGCGGGTGGCATCCAATTGCACCACGGGTGAACGGCGGCCCTTTGATACGGTGGCAAAGACATTGGTGTTGTCGCTGAGCCGGAACAGGACGTTGACGCGTGGCAGAAAGGCGGAGAAATTATCCTCCGCCTCAAATGTCACGCCGCCGGTATCGACTTGACCGGGGATCAGCGAGGTGGCCGCAGGGTTCAACGCCGGGCGGGGCACGCGGGCGAAGAAGGTGCTTTTGCGGTCCTCCCATACATACCGCCCGCCAGCCGTGATTTCGATGGCGTCGGTGGGAATCCACGTGGCGTCGAGGAACACAGAATAGCTGGTGTTGACGCCGCCATTGATGAACTCGCTGCTATACGGAACCTGCGTGAACAGACCGCCGCTCGCCAAGGCCGTGGCCTGCGCCGCGGTCACGACGCCCTGCGCATTGACACAGCCAAGGCCGGGGATGATGTTCGCCGCGCATTGCAGGAACGTGCCTTCCTCCGATGAAAACGGCACGGCCTGAATACCGTCTTCGGTGAACACGTTCCAACCGACCGACCCGCGCAGATTGCCAGTGTTCAGGGCAAAGCGGCCCTCATGGCTGGCCTGCCATCCTTCGGCGCGTTCGGCAAATTCCAGATACCATGCGCCGGTGCCATCGGCATCAAATGTCTCAAGGCTGTTGAACTCGCGATAACCATTGACGGTGGTGAAGGTGATGGTGTCGCTCAAATCGGCGCTGACCGTCAAATTGACGTCATATACGTCGCGGTTTAATGCCAATTGGTCGATGCCCAATACGCTGCCCGACAGCGGCGATCCGCCCAAATTGGCGCTGCCGAATGGGTTAGCGGGGCCTGCGCTGGTCGCAAAGGTGCCGGAGATAAAGGGCGTGCCGCCGTTGCGTTGGCGGTCATAAGTGCCGATGAAGTCAATGGTCAGAGCATCCGATGGGCGAATGCGCACCGACAACCGCGCACCGAATTGGTCCTGCGCGTAGAGTTCATCCTCTTGGCTCACCGCCAAATTTTCGACATAGCCATCGCGGATGCGCGATTCAAAGGCGAAGCGGACGGCGAATTTTTCTGTTCCACTGTTCAAATGACCCGCGAGCAGGGTTTGGTCATAATTGCCAAGGCCGCCGGTCAATTCCGCCGAAATGCCGGGCTGCGGCTTGGCCGAGTTCAAACTGATCGCGCCGACTGCCGATGCGGTGCCGAATAAAGTCGCCTGCGGGCCTTTGATGACCTCAACCCGCTCCAGATCGTAAATTGCCTGATACGACCCACGCGAACGCGAAATATCGACGCCATTGTAATAGAGCGTGACCCGCGGCCCCTGCTGCGATGAGCCGGAGTCCGACGTAATGCCGCGAATCACCACGCCGGGGTTGTTGGCGCTTTGCTCCTGAATGTTGAGACCGGGGACATAAGCGGACAATTCGTCCAAATCGGACACGCCCAATTCCTTAATCCGATCCCCCGTGACGGCGGAAATGGTGATGGGCACGTCGGTGGATTTCTGTTCGATTTTCTGCGCGGTTACAATGATGTCGCCATCGCGGTTCGTCTCTTCATCGGAAGGCGCGGCCTGCGCAAAAGCTGGCGCGGCGATGAGCATAATGGCCGACAATGCCGTGGACATTTTCAGGGTGTGGGCCAGATTTTGGGCCAGATTTTGGGAAAGGGTGGTTTTCATTGTATCCTCCGTTGGTTTGACCTGCCGATAGGAGGATGGTGTTTCGGCAAAGTGACAGTTTTCCGATGGCGATTGTCACAAATCACGCGAATGTTACGCCCAATGTTTCAGAATTAAATTCGACATGATTTTACATTCGTTATGACTTCGAAACGACCGTATGCGGTAACAGCTTCCGCCTATCCGCCGCCCCATTGAAACAAACATTGGGGGAAACAGACCATGACACGGGTATTCGCACATCAATCCAAAATGGCGCTTTTGTTGGGGACCGCCGCCGCGTTTATCGCGACTCCGGCAATGGCGCAGACCGCGCCTGCGGAAGAAGCGGCAGCAGAGGATGGCGATATTGTCGTCACCGGCTCAATTTTGCAGGCGCAGGAAGCCTCGGTTGAGGCTAAGCGCAATTCGGACAATATCATCGACGTGGCGTCCGCCGACTCGGTGGGTCGCTTCCCCGATGAAACCACCGCCGCCGCGCTTGCTCGTTTGCCGGGCGTCGCGGTTCAGCGTGATCAGGGCCAAGCGCGCTATATCCAAGTGCGCGGCGCGCCGAACCGTTGGACCTCGGTCAGCATTGATGGCATCCCGCAAACCGGCGTGGATGAAAGCGGCGACACGCGGGCCTATCGGTTCGATTCCATCCCCGCCGTGCTATTGTCCGAATTGCGGGTAAACAAGTCGTTGACGCCCGACATTACGGCCGAGGCGATAACTGCCAACGTCGATATGCGCACCTATTCGCCTTTGTCGCAGGATGGTTTCCATGTGTCGGGTGACATTGGTTACGGCTTCATGGATTTGGGCAAAGGCGAACAACGCCAAGGCTCGCTCCGCGCCAGCTATTCCAATGGCACCGTCGGGATCATGGTCGGCGGGTCGCATTATAAGCGCCACCAAACGACGGACAACCGCGAGGCGGAATATGACGCGCTCGGTCCGATCAACATCGACATCCGCAGCTATATTCTGGACCGTGAGAACAACAGCCTGTTCGGTGCGATTGAATTGGCCCCGTCCGATGGTTTGACACTCTACGCACGCGGCATTTACACCGAATTTAAGGATGACGAACAACGCAACGCCTATCAACTCGACCTTAATCGCGGCACCGGCACCCGCGGATTGCTGACCGGCGACTTGGTTGGTGTGCGGATGACGGCGGCCTTTAACGATGGCCAATATCGCAACAAAAACACGATTTTTGCGACTGGCGCGGATTATGACAACGGCAATGGCTTCATGGCCAATCTGGCGCTTGGTTATACCAAGACCGAAAACACCACCTATCTGCCGTTGGTGCAGGCGAGCACCAGTGGCCTCAACAGCCCATCGGTCCATTACGACCGCACAGCCGATGCGCGGTTCCCGATTGCGCAGCTCTATTCCACAGTGCTCAACGGCACGACGCCGGTGCGGGGCAGTGCGTTGACCACTTTCAATCAAAGCTCGCTCAGCACGTCCGGCACAATTGCCATTCCAATTGTGCAGGCAACGGTGTCGGATGCCTATACCGTCAAATTGGACCTGACCAAGGAAAGCGACGGCCTGACGTTGAAGGCTGGCGTCTATGGCTCCACCCGCGACATTAACGGCAACACATTGACCGTCGGCAGCATCCTGCCGCTGGGCGGAACCAGCTTTAACATCAACAATTACGTCACCGACCGGCCGTGGAACACGGGTTTCCCATTGGGCTTTACGCTCAATTATGTGGACAACCCGCGTTTGAATACCGACCTGCAAACCGCGTTAACCGGCCTTGGCTTTAACCCCGCCAATGCCATTCCTGCGGCCAGCCGTTATGTGCAGGAAGAGAAAATCGGCGCGGGCTATGCCATGGCGCAATTTGACCTTGGCGCGGTGCAAATCACCGGCGGCGCGCGGTTGGAATATTATGAACTCACCAACAGCGGCACGTCATTGGTCGGCACCACGGCCACGCCGCTGTCCAATTCCACCGATTATCTGGACATTTTCCCCAGCCTCAACCTGCGTTTCAATGCCAGCGACAATCTGGTGTTCCGTCTGGCCGGACAGCGCGGCGTTACCCGCCCCGCCTATGCCGCCATCCGCGTGGGGTCGTCGATTAGCGATGTGAACCAGACGATTTCGGGGGGCAACCCGTTCCTTGTTCCCGAAACAACATGGGGCGCAGACGCCAGCCTGGAATATTATCTGCCCGGCAATGGTATCATCTCGGTCGCCGGATTTTATCGCTCGGTCGATAACGTGCTCTATTCCAGCAGCCGCGTGGTCGGCGATGACCTCTATAACACCGGCACAGTAGACCGTAGCGGCTATCGTTTGACCTCAACCTTCAACGGGTCGAACGGCAAATTATACGGCGTGGAATTCAACATTGAGCATCAATTGGACTTCCTGCCCGGTGTGTTGAGTGGTTTCGGTTTGCAGGCCAATGTGACCTTCCTGGGCGGTGATTTTGACGCCTTGCAACCCGATGGAACAACCGTAAAAGCGCCATTTCAGGGGCTGTCGGACACCGTCGCCAACGCCTCCATCTTTTATGAAAAAGGCGGGTTGTCGGCGCGGGTTAGCTACCAATGGCGCTCCGATTATCTCGACACCTTGGGCGGTTTCGGCGCGGGTGAGTTCCGGCAGGGTTACGAAAATCTGGATGTCACGTTGCGTTATGCGTTGAATGCCAACATCACCCTTTTTGCCGATTTGGCCAATTTGACCAATGAAACATACTCTGCCTATGAAGGCACGTCGGCGACACCGGCGGAGGTGGAGCAAATCGGCAGCCGGTATTTGTTCGGTGTGCGCTTTAATTTCTAATCGTTCCATTTGTAGCTTGGGGAAAACCGATATGCGTCACATCTTCGCCACCATCGCCTTATTCGCGCTGGCCGCTCCACAAGCAGTCGAGGCGCGCAATATCGTCATCACCAATGACGATGGCCTGACCGCCAATGTTGTTGCTTTGTATAAGGCACTTAAGGCCGATGGCCATGATGTCATCGTATCGGTTCCCTGCCAAAATCAAAGCGGGATGGGCGCAGCATTGGGATTGCGCCCGCTCACCCCGTTGGAGGTCGCGTGCCGTAACAACGCCGCCGGTGTTGGCGCGCCTGGGGCTGGCCCCATGACACGCGCAGAATTGGGCAGCGATTTCTATTACGTCAATTCCACACCCGTCATGGCGTTGCTATACGGGTTGGACGTCGTCGCAATGAAGCGGTGGGGCAGCGCGCCCGACCTCGTCCTGTCCGGCCCGAATGAAGGGCAAAATGTCGGTGCCATCGTGATCAGCTCCGGCACGGTTAGCGCAGCGCAGGCGGCCGCCCTACGCGGCATACCGGCGGTTGCGCTCAGCGCGGGGCAAAACAGCACGGGCAAGGATTTGGTCAACGCCATGTCCCCCGTGGTAGCGGAACAAAGCGCCGATTTCGTCAGCGCGCTGGATAAGGCATCGAATGGCGGACGGATGGTGCCCGCTGGATTGGCGCTCAACATCAACTTTCCCGACGATTCCAATGGCGCGGCATTTTGCGCATCACAAATCGGCACCTATAACGGCTACGCGCTTGCCTTTACCGAGGATTTGGCCGCCGCTGCATCGCCGGAAATGAAGGAAATGGCCAAGGCGCATGGGCAGGATATGCCGTCGCTGCCGGGCCTTTTGTTCGGCCAAAACCCCGCCAAACCAACGGCAGAGCAGATGAACGACGAGTCCGTTCTCTATCGCACCTGCATCGCGGTGTCGCCGATGCAGGCGGGTTATGGCATGACGGGCGGCGCGGTCGATTGGTTTGGCGCGTTCTTTGCGGCGATTGAAGTAAAACCCTGAGCGCGATGGCGATGGTTGCTTAAACTTGCGGTAATTCAGGTTTGAAAAAAGCGCCGCTTTTATGGCGGCGCTATTTTTGGGCCATCCATGATTGAATGTCGGTAATACTCATGGTCGGCATCCATTTGACGGCCACAATTGTGGTGCTAACACCAGGTCCGGTGGAACCGATCGCTCCAAATCGTGAATCCTCAGGCATAAATATCGCTGTTTTGGTGCCATCGCGGGCGGTGCCGGGCATGGAGGCCCAATAGGCGGGATGGATATGCTCCCCCAAAACGCAATCCATAAATAGCGCCTGCCCGACGGCGTTCGGATCGGCGTAACGGCCATCGGCGAAACGCGTTGTTGGATGCCAAGGCCGCGCCAATGCGACGCTGTCGTCCGGGACGCCGTCCTCGCGGGTCAGTAGAGCGCGATAAAAGACAATGCCAATGGGATCTTTCAATTGCGTGGAGGGCGCGGCGATGAAGGAATGGAATTCGCCATCTGTCCGATTGGATGCCCGTCGGCGGGTGCGGACCTCGCTATCTTGCACTAACACCTGCCCGTTGCCAAAGATGAAATAGATGTTGCCCGCGATGAGGCTATCGCGCACAATGGCCCTGCGTCCATTGGCGAACACCGTATCCTGATAGCCCAACATCGCCGTCCGTTCAAAAACAACATGATCGCTGTCAATATCCAACAGAACCGCGACCGCTTGCGAATTGGAAATTTTCGCCGGATAAATCGCAAAGTCCGCCGCATGGTCAACTATCCATTGCAAGGCATCATCGCTATCCTGCATCGCGGCGGGGTAGCGTGCCTCCGGCGACAACCGAATTCGGGGAGGAATACGGCATATCCCCGCTGCGCCAATCCATTGGCGATGGTATAAAAATTAGACTTGTTACCGGAGGCCCACCCGCCACCGTGCAACAACATTATGCCCCATCCATTGCCATTTCCACCTTCGGGAAGGAAAATGTCCATATGCAATTCGCGCGAACCTATCGATTTATATCGGCGGTCAAAAAGGATGCGTTGCCCCTGCTGCATCGACAGCTCGGGGATGCTGGATTCAGGATGGGCGGCGCGGTTGCCATCGAACCGGCTCGACATTGTATAGGCATCATTCACGACGTAAGTGGATGACGCCCCAGCCTCGGCGTGCACCGACGGGGTGGGTGGGCCAGACACGCTGGCCGTGCCGCCTGTGCAAGCCACCAACAAAAATGGCGCGGCGGCGGCATAAACCGCACGCTGCGCCAGATTATTCAGGAAACGGGGCCGATGGTGCGATGCCATTTGGGCAGTGCCCTTCATGAAATTCTGCATCGGCACTATGTCGGCCCCCTTTGCCTTTATTTGAACCTATACCGACCGCCAACAAACCATTGGGCGCCGGTGTGGCTATATTCGCGAGTCAAATCCTGATCGCCATAGCCAGTACCATAAATCCGCTACACTTCGTCGGTGATATTGATACCCTCGATGCTGACTGTGAAGCTGTCGGTGATATTATAATAGGCCGATATTGGATGAGGCATTGTTGCCTTCTATCCTAACCGGTTGGCTGGCCTTCGCATTCATGATGGCCGCCGCCTCTATCAGCTTTGACCGCGCCGTGATTGCAATGGGCCGCCGCCGCTGGAAAATTGTGCAACGCGGCGTCTATGCCGCGTTCATTTTGACTGTGCTCCATTGGGGCCTGTTGGATCGCAATTTTACCCCCGCGCTTATCCATCTCGCGCCTTTGGCCTTGGTTTGGATCGGACGCGGTGTGATACTCTATCGCCGCAAGCAAAAGCGTAAGGAGGCTTTGGCATGATGAAGAAATGGATTTTGGCCGTGGCCCTGTCACTAGGCGTTGTGATTGCCGCCAGCCCGGCGCGCGCCGATGGCGATGTCGTGTGCAACGCCGGTCCCAAGGAGCAATGGCAATCCATGGCTGCCTTAAAGAAGGCAGCATGGAAACAAGGTTGGAAAATCAACAAGGTGCAGGTCGAGGGCGATTGCTACGAAGTCTATGCCATAACCGAAGAAGGTCAGGCGATTGAGGCATTTTTCCACCCGGTCACGCTCAAAAAATTGGTCGTTTACCGCCGCGGTCAGGAGATTTTCCGTGCCAAGGGATTTACTGGCTGAAGCCTTGCCAGTTGGTTTAAACCTACCATTTTGATTGGTAGAAAATTTTGGGCAGTGTGAGTACTGAATTGCAACGGACTATCGCCACCATGGCAGAGTCAGGTGAGATGCTCGTGCAGCGATTGGTCAGGTTTGCGAAAAGCAATTGCTGTCCGCGACCCAATTATAGTATGAACAAACGACTATTTTAGAAGTTTCGATTTTGTTCCGCTAGCGTCCGTTATGTTAGCGGAAGCGGACATATCCGAGCGCTTGCCAAAATCTACTTGGAATTCCCGGCCAACTTCGCCACACTCCTCTCATGACCCCAACATCACGATTTGGCGAGGCGCTCGCCTATGCCAACCGGATCCACGCGACGCAGGTTCGCAAGGGTGCGGATGTATGTGTCAACTTTGCGGCGTTCGCAAACCAATCCGATGGGGAGTGAGAGAATTAGGCATCATGCTTTGGAACACATCAGCCAAAATAACCAAACTGCTTCTATTGATGATAGGCACATTTTTCGTAACTGCTTGTGCCGCAAAGAAAGATGACGAAAAGCGTCCTACTAACCATCTGAAAGATTATGTTTATACTGCCAATTTCGGTCTGGTAAAATATGAATTTTCGGAGGGTAAATGGCAATTTATTAGATTCGAAGACATGGCTTTGGATCATTCAGAAAAGGAAATTATGCGATTTTCCGATAATGGCGGTTATCAAATTTCAAATGATGGCAATGGAGGTAGATGCCTGTCGCTGGAAAGCGACCACAGTTCTCTGGCCGTCATCGACGGTGATACCGTTGGAAAAGAGTTTCAATGTCCGGATGGAGTGAAATACGTTATCTACAAATGCTTTAGGGAAAATTGCGAATTAAAGCTTATTAAATTATCATTAAGTAACGAACGTCGCTCAACTGAAATTGATAATGAAAGAATTTCAGAAAAATGGATTTATTATGAGCAATGCCGGGGCGTAATCGCATTTTTTACGGCTTTTAGCGACGATGACACTAGCAAATTTTCAATAGAAAACCTGCCTGGCGATGCAATGATATTAAGCTCTCCGATGGGCATATTTAGCGACATCAATAAATGCTATCTAAAGAGCCAATGATTATTCGCGGAAATATACAAAAATGGTAGACGCTGAGGGGTTCGAACCCACGACCCGCTGATTAAGAGTCAGCTGCTCTACCAACTGAGCTAAGCGTCCATCCAATGGGGCGGCGGTTGCCTGCCCGTATCGAAGCGCCGCTATTGATACCAACGGCGGCCAAAGTCAAGCGGGATTTTACGCGCACCGCGCCCACTTTACCCGAACGAACTGCGCCCGCGCTTGGCATCGCGTTCGACCGCCAACAATATGCCGACGCAGCCCATGATGGTCATCATCGACGACCCGCCGTGGCTAATCAATGGCAACGGGATGCCGACCACAGGCGCAAACCCCATGACCATCATCAAATTGACCGCGGCGTAGAAGAATATCGTGCAGGTCAGACCCGATGCGACCAGGCGGCCATAGCGCGACGGGCTGTTCGCCGCGACGCCTAGCCCCCATTTGAACAGCAAGGCATAGCCGGCCAGAATCGCAAATCCGCCAAACATGCCCCATTCCTCCGCCATCGTGGCGAACACGAAATCGGTTTGCGCCTCTGGCAAATAGTCCAGATGGCTTTGCGTCCCGTCGAGGAATCCCTTACCCGTTATGCCGCCCGAGCCGATGGCAATTTTTGATTGGGTGATATGGTATCCGGTGCCCAACGGGTCGCTTTCCGGGTCGAGGAACGTCAAAATCCGTTTCTGCTGATAGCTATGCAGCAAGAAGGTGAAGGCAAAGGGAATGAAAACCGCCGCGGCCGCCGCCGCGCCGATATAGTATCGCATTGGCGTGCCCGCGAGGAACATGACGACGACTCCGCCGAACAGCACCGCCAAAGACGTGCCAAGGTCGGGTTGCAACATGACAAGGCCCACGGGCAAGGCCATAATGACCAACGGCACCGCCATCGCGTCCCAATCGCGCACACGGCTGGACGGTAGGCGGTCGAAGTAGAAGGCGACGATCAGGACAATCGCGGGCTTCATCAATTCCGACGGTTGCAGGTTGATAAAGCCAAGATTGATCCACCGTTCACTGCCGCCGCGCACAGCACCGACCAGTTCCACCATGAACAGCAGTATCAGGATAATGAAATACGCTGGAATCGTGATTTTTTTCCAAAACTCCAGCGGCAAATGCGCCGCGATGATCGCCGCCGTTAGGAACACGCCAAAGCGGATCATGTGCGGCGCGGCCCATGGGAAGAACGACCCGCTGGCCGCCGAATAAAGCACGATGGCGCCGAAACTCGCCATGGCGGTGAGCAGGCCGATGATGCGCCAGTTTAAGGCGGCGATGGGGGCTGGAATGATGCTGTTCACGGGGCCGTGCCGCCAGTTGCTGGTGGCGATGGGGCTGGCGCTGGGGCAGGTTCCGTTGCAGGCGTCGTGGTGTTCGCTGCCTCCGACCCATTGCGTTCTAAACTTTCCGCACGGCGGGCATTTTGCGCCTCCGCCTCTTGTTGCGAAATCGGTTTTTTGGGTTTCAGCATGTCCGGCGCTTCTTCGGATTTGGCCTTTTCCGCCTCCTCCTGCTTCTTGCGGATTTCCTCCTCGCTGCGGTCGGCATCGGCAGTTTTGACCGAGTTGGTGGCGCGCCAGCGGTTGAGGCTGCGCTCCATCCGCTGTTCGGGTGTCCCGCCCCAGCCTTCCTCCATGCCGAGCAAGGCCTCCATGCCCTTTTCTTTGTCGAACAAATACGTCATCACGTCGCGCGCAATGGGATAGGCGCTGGCCGAGCCGCCGCCATGCTCAATCACCACGGCGCAAGCATAGCGCGGGTTATCAAACGGCGCGAAGGAGATGAACAGGCCGTGGTCGCGGTATTTCCAGCGGGTGTTTTTGCCGTCGCCTTTTTCAAGGCTAACAACCTGCGCGGTGCCGGTTTTGCCCGCGATTTGGATATCCTGCAAAGGCAAGCGCGCACGGCCGGCGGTGCCGCCGCCATAGACCACATTGCGCATCGCCATACGGACATGGTCGATATGTTCTTGGGAGAAACCGAGCGAGGCGGGGTTGACCTTATCCTTCGTGAGAAGGAGCCGCGGCATCAAATTCTTACCCGTCGCCAATCGCGCCGACATGACGGCGAGTTGCAACGGGTTGGACAGCATATACCCCTGCCCAATCGTCGCATTGACGGTGTCGAACACCTGCCATTTTTCGCCGTATTTCTTCAATTTCCACGCGGGGTCGGGGACGGTGCCGTAAAACTGGCTTTGCACCGGCAGGTCAAATTCCTGCCCCATGCCAAGCCGGCGGGCCATGGACGCAATTTTGTCCATGCCGATTTTCTGCGCATAATAATAGAAATAGACGTCGCAGCTTTGGGCAATGGCGCGGTCCATGTTGACGGTGCCATGGCCGCGTTTGGCATGGCAACGGAACACGCGGTTGCCGACGCGCAGGCCGCCGCCGCAGAACGCAGTGGCATTGGGGTCCAATCCGGCTTCCAAAAACGACATGGCCACCATCGGTTTGACGGTGGATGCGGGCGGGTAGAGGCCTTTTAGGGATTTGTTGCGCAAGGGCACATGGTCGTCCTCAGACAACCATTTCCATTCCGACACGCCAATGCCATCGGAGAAGCTGTTCGGATCAAACGACGGCATCGACGCCATGGCGATGAGATCACCGGTCAGGCAATCCATGACCACAACCGACCCGCTTTCCAATCCGATACGCCGTGCCGCATAGGCCTGCACATCGGCGTCGATGGTCAGGCGGATGGATTTTCCAGGCACGTCGGGCTGGCTTTCCAGATCGCGGATGATTTTGCCGCGCGCGGTCACCTCCACCCGTTTCGCACCGGGTTTGCCGCGCACGGTGGTTTCGAAGAATTTCTCAAGATTGTCTTTGCCGATTTTGAAACCCGGAGTGATCATCAACGGGTCTTTGGTTTCGGCATATTCCTCCGCATTCGCCGCGCCGACATAGCCCAATAAATGGCCAACGGCGGGGCCGGATGGGTAATAGCGGGAGTATCCCTGACGCGGGCTAACGCCGGGCATATCGGGTAGGCGCACCGACACGCTGGCGAAGCGATCCCAATCCAGCCCCTCGGCCACTTGCACCGGCTTCATGCCTGCGCTTTTGTCCACGTCGCGGCGGATGCGGGCGACTTCTTCGGGCGAAAGGGCGAGAAGGCCCGCCAATTCGGTGATGGTCCTATCCTTATCGACCAGACGGTCGGGGATAATATCGACGCGGAAATCGGTGCGGTTGGTGGCTAAGGGCTTGCCATTGCGGTCAATGAACCAACCCCTGCGCGGCGGGATGAGCGTCAAATTGACGCGGTTCGATTCGGATGCCAGGGTGTATTTCTCATTCTGCGCAATGGCGAGATAGCCCATCCGTCCGGCCAGAATGACGCCGAACACCGCCTGCACCCCGCCGATGAACATATTGCGGCGGGTGAAGGTGAACTCCTGCTGTGCGGAGGACAGCGTTTTCTTGCCAAACAACATCGCGCCGCCCCTATCGCGCCAGACGCCAGCGGTCCGCCGCCGCGACGCCGCGCATGATGAGGGGGAAGAGGAGCAACGCGATGATGAGTTGCGGCAATATGCTGCTCAACGGTGGGCGCATTTGGGTGAGGCCGACCATGAACACGCCGCCGGTCAAAACGATGGTCACGGCCAATCCGGCTAAAATCCAATCCATGATGTAATCGCGCGCCAGCAACCGTTGCTCCCATAACTCCAGCGCGAGGATGGTGACCGACCACAACAACGCGCCGCTGCCGAAAGGCTGCCCGCTGCAAATATCATCAAACAGGCCAAAGGGGAATCCGACCCACAGGGGCCATAATCCGGGGCGGAGCAGGCGCCATGCGATGAAGGTCATAAAGCCAAGCGGCGGCAACAACGGCATATTGCTGACCATCGGGATCAGTAAAGGCATCATACACGCGAAAAGCACCATCACAACGGGCGTCGCGCGCACGCGTGTCGGGCTTTGCCGACGGTAAAGGCGCGATTTTGGCCCGCGTTTCAGTATCGGAGCAGTCGGCAATTTGGGCACAACTTGGACCCATCGCGAATACCATGGGCGTTTTGGGCCATAGCGGGAGCCAAAGCGGCTCATTCCGCCGCCTCAGCCGCGTCGCCCAATTCGCCATTCTCGCGCGATTGTTGCAACGCCTCGCTATCGGGATTGATGTCGGCATCCTCAATCATCTTGGGGCTGTATATGGGCAGGACCAGGACAAAGGCGGCGTTCGACGGGTCGGCGGCGGGCACGGCCAAGGCGCCGTCGTCCTTCTTCGCGGTCACAAAGGCGACCGGCATATTGGGCGGATAGAGGCCACCATTGCCCGACGTGATAAGAATATCGCCCTTCTTGAACGGGTTCACGCCCGCGTTAAGCGGCTTCACCATGATGGTCCCATCGGACAGGCCGGTGGCAATCGCAGGCATACCGTCCGACGCGCGCTTCACCGGCACAACGGAATCGGTGTCGGTAATCAGCAGCACCCGCGCCGTGGTTGGCCCCACGGTCAGGACGCGGCCAATCAGGCCATCGCTGGCCCGCACCGGCATCCCGC
>JBGSSR010000152.1:0-3166 GCA_041736905.1 Sphingomonadaceae bacterium
GCGGTGGTCCCACGCATGGTCGCCGCCATCGCGCACCTTTCGCCCAATATCGCCATAAATCCCCGCCGCCGATAGCACGGCCCAGCGTGCGCGGAAGGGAAGCGCCGCGGCGCCAACCCGTGCCGAAGCCTCAAACCGTTCGCCCATATCGACCATGCGCGCCGCCATGGCGCTGGCCGCCGGACGGTTGTGCGGTTTCATGATTTCGCCGGGGCAGATGTCCGCCTCGCACAGCCATTCTTCGGGCAAATAGCACCGCCCCGCGCCGTCATCCTCCATCAAATCGCGCGCAATGTTCGACAGTTGGAACGCAAGGCCCAGGTCACAGGCGCGGTCCAATGTTGCCTCATCGTCGGCGCGCACGCCCATGACGACGGCCATCATCACACCCACGGCTCCGGCGACGTGGTAGCAGTATTTGTAGAGGTCATCCTCCGCCCTTGGCCGCCATTCCTGCGCATCGAGGGCAAATCCGTCGAGCACGGCGTCGGCCATGGCCTGCGTCAGGCCGGTTTCGGCGGCGACGATGCGGAGGGCGTCAAAGGGCGGGTCATCGACGACTTTGCCCGTCAAGGCTTGGCGCGTGGTCAGCCGCATATAGTCCATCCGTGCCGCAGGATCGGCCACCGCGCTCATCACCCCGCCATGGTCCTGCCCATCGGCGAGGTCATCGCACGCGCGGCACCATGCGTAGAGCAACCATACGCGCTCCCGCGTGGTCCGGTCGAACAGGCGTGACGCGGCGGCGAAGCTTTTGGAGCCTTTCGCGATGCTGGTTTGCGCAAAGGCGACCAATTCGTCGCGTGTCACAAATCCTCGGCCTTCATTTGGAAAATGGTCTTGTGCGGGGCGTAGGCGATGAGTTTGTCAATCAACGCGCCAATGTCGGTATCGGCAACGATAATGCCGCGATGCGCCTCGCGAATGAAACCGGTGTCGATCATGTGCTGATTAAATGCCAGCAGATGGTCGTAAAAGCCGAATGCGTTGAGCAGGCCGACGGGTTTGTTGTGATAGCCCAGTTGCGCCCAGCTGACCGCTTCCCACAATTCGTCCATCGTGCCGACCCCGCCGGGGAGCGTAATGAACCCGTCGGAGAGGTCCGTGAACATCGCCTTCCGCTCATGCATATTGGCGACGACGTGGAGTTGTGTGCAACCGAAATGCGCGACCTCCGCGCCGGTCAGTGCCTCGGGGATAATGCCGATAACTTCGCCGCCCGCCGCCAATGCGCCATTGGCGACCGCGCCCATCAGGCCGAGGCGTCCGCCGCCATAGACAAGGCCAATGCCCCGCTTGGCCAACGTCGCGCCGACCTCGGTCGCAAGGTCGATATAGGCGGGATCAGCAGGCGTCGCGGACCCGCAATAGACGGCTAGGTGTTTCATAAATGCCCCTTAAATATATCCGTTACCGATAATAATTGTCGTAGCTTCCCCACTTGCGAATGATCTCATCAAGAAAAAAGAAATTGATTTCGAGATTCAGGTCAAAAAAGCCGGGGATGATGCGATATTGCTCGGCTATCGAGGTAGTCCATTTGTCCTTTATGTTTTTTTCTTCAAAATCTTCCGGCCTATCGCCTTCGAGTTCGATTGGAATTACGACCTTTTGATGATTTAACATAGGACTTACGTTGACCTCATATACAATTCGGCCATCCATATCGGGACATTGATTCAGCAACTCTTTTAATATTTTGGCTTGTTTCATACCAAGAAACCAAATCTCCAAATTTCTCTTCGATGCCTCCTTCATTACTTAGACACTACCCAACATCAACCCCGCGGTTGCCTTCGCACTCCCCACCACGCCGGGGATGCCTGCGCCGGGGTGAGTCCCTGCGCCGACGAAGTAGAGGTTATGGATGGCATCGTCACGGTTGTGAACTCGGAAAAATGCACTTTGCGTCAATACCGGCTCCAGCGAAAACGCGCTGCCATGGTGTGCGTTCAAGTCTTCGGCAAAATCATCCGGCGCGTAATGGAAGCTGGTGACGACACGTTCATGAATATCGGGGATTAGGCGCTTGCCGACCTCGTCCAAGATGCGCTTCTCCAAAATTGGCCCCATTTCGTCCCAATCAATCGGCAATTTGCCCATGTGCGCGACCGGAGCCAGCGCGTAGAAGGTCGAATGCCCCTCCGGCGACATCGATGGGTCCGTAACGGTCGGGTGGTGGAGATACAGGCTGAAATCCTGCGGCAACACGCCGTTGCTATAAATGTCGTCCAGCAACCCCTTATAACGCGGGCCGAACAGGATCATGTGGTGCGGGATGCCGGGCCATGTGCCCTTGATACCGAAATGCACGACGAACAGGCTGGGCGAGAATTTCTTCTTCGCCAGCGCATTGGCCGCCGTTTTGCCGCGCGGGGATTGCGACAGGAGCGTGCGATAGGTGTGCATCACATCGCCGTTACTGGCCACGGAATCGGCGTTCAGAACCTCGCCCGAGGCCAAGGTCACGCCGGTCGCCTTATCGCCGATGACGTTAATTTGCGCGACGGGGGTCGAGAGGCGCACTACGCCGCCCAAGCGCTCAAAATGGCGCACCATGCCCGCGACCAGGCGGTTGGTTCCGCCCTTGGCAAACCAGACGCCGCCGTCCTTTTCTAGCTTATGAATAAGCGCATAAATGCTGCTCGTCTTCATCGGATTGCCGCCGACGAGCAGGGTGTGGAAGCTCAACGCCTCCCGCAATTTCTCATTCTTTACGAATTTGCAGACGATGGAATACACTGACCGCCATGCCTGATATTTCGCCAGCGCGGGCGCGGCTTTCAACATTGATGCGAAATCGAGAAACGCCTTATGGCCCAGTTTCAGATAGCCTTCCCGATATACGCCCGCCGCATATTCCAGAAACTTTTGATAGCCCGCAACATCGTCGGGATTAAGTTTGCGGATTTCCTCAAACAAATGCGGTTCGTCGTTGGAATAATCGAAATTCGTGCCATCGGGCCAATTCAGCCGGTAAAAGGGCATGACGGGGACCAAATCCACATCCTGCACCATATCATGGCCGGTCAGCTGCCATAATTCCTGCAAACAGGGCGGGTCAGTGATGACGGTCGGGCCAGCATCGAAAGTAAACCCGTCCTTCTCCCAATAATAGCCGCGCCCGCCGGGCTTATCGCGCGATTCCAGCAACGTGGTTTGCACG
>JBGSSR010000267.1:0-1806 GCA_041736905.1 Sphingomonadaceae bacterium
TTACGGCAATCCTGTTATTACGACGATGTATCGCTATTGGTAGATTTGAATTTCAAGAGTTTAGCCTTCCGAACGACAATAAACGCCCCGATGGCAATCGCCAATAGAACAACTCCCAAAATGATAAGCGTTGCGGCAATAGGCCCGAAAAATGCGCTCAAAATGAGAAGCCCGCCCAATATCAGCACGTTGAGTGCACCGATGGTAAGCCCCGCCAAGACCACGCTCCAAATCGAAATAGATTTTAGTGTCTTGCCGGTAAAGGCCGCTCGCCCAGTCCAAAGAGCGCGCTCCGCGTCAACATAGGCACGCACATCATTGACCAGGCCCGCCACCTCGGCCTTTGCATCCTCTATGGCGGATAGATGCGGGGGTGGCGAAGCGTGCGCCTCGCTGGCCTCATCCAAAATAGCCTGCCGGTCGGTCATGGGGTAAGGCGCTTCCTGCAAATGGCCGCCGCCTTGTGTGTCGGCGGCCATAGTTTCATCTGGGGCGTCAGGCAATTACGCCTGATCTTTGTCTTTGCCGCCAGATTTGAAAAGGCGCATGATGGCAAAGCCGATGGCTGCAGCCGCACCGATCGCGATGGCCGGGCGTTTTTTTACAAATTCGCGTGCATCGTCGGCGATTTGGTCCACATCCTTGGCGTCCACTTTCGCGGCGAATTCATCAATAGATTTCGCGGCGGTGCGTGCATAGTCGCCATATTGCGCGCCAAAATTCTCATCGATTTTGACGGCGGCATCATCAACAATCTTGCTGACTGTGCCGGCGGCTTCGACGGCCTTGGTCTTTGTGGTGGTGGCCGCGGAGCGCAGTTTGTCGCCCGCCTGATCTTTGATGGAAGAGGTTTCGTTGGTCACGGTGGTTTTCGCCTTCTGTGCAGTTGTTTTGAGTTTGGTGAGACCCGTCGCAGGGGCTTCGGTAACGACCTTCGATGCCGCCGGTTTTTTCGCGGCGGGTGCCTTGGACTTACCCGTAGGCATAGTCGAGGTTTCGGTAGCCGGTTTCGTGGCACGCGGCGCCCGCTTTACGGCGGGCTTTTTTGTTGCGTCGCTTTCGGTTGCCATGGGGCGGTCCCTTTCAAATTAATCCTAGCCATCATATGGTGTTGGCTGTGTGTTATGCAATCGTAATGAATGGATTTCTTCAACCGCTCAACGCACGACAGCGTCGGCTTGTTCCCATGATGTGTATTTATAGCAATGCAATGGTGGTATCTGCGCCAGTTCGCATTGCCTTTCCTGCCACGCCGCATTAACGGGCGGGGTATCAATCGGATTTGCCCAATCACATTGCAAAGGGATAAGCGCCATGACCGCCATTATGAACATCCACGCCCGCGAAATTCTGGACAGCCGGGGCAACCCTACGGTGGAAGTCGACGTTGTGTTGGAGGATGGCAGTTTTGGCCGCGCCGCCGTGCCTTCGGGTGCATCCACCGGCGCTTATGAGGCGGTGGAGAAGCGTGACGGTTATAAGAAGCGCTATATGGGAAAGGGCGTCCGTGCTGCCGTTGAAGCGGTGAACGGCCCGATTGCTGAGGCGTTATACGACCTTGATGCCGAGGATCAGGAGGACATTGACGCTGCGATGATCGCGCTCGATGGGACGGAAAATAAGAGCAATCTCGGCGCGAATGCCATCCTTGGCGTGTCCTTGGCAACGGCAAAGGCCGCGGCAGATTCGCGCGGGCTGCCGCTTTACCGTTACGTCGGCGGTGTCGCGGCGAACACCTTGCCTGTGCCGATGATGAACATCATCAACGGCGGTGAGCACGCCGACAACCCCATTGATTTCCAAGAA
>JBGSSR010000165.1:0-5650 GCA_041736905.1 Sphingomonadaceae bacterium
GTTGACCGCGCCGCCAATCGCTTGGTTGCCGTAAAGCAACACGGCGGGGCCGCGCAAAACCTCAATCCGTTCGGCGGTCAGCGGGTCAATGGACACGCCATGGTCCGCCGATGTGCTGGACGCATCCAACGTGCCAAGGCCATCGATCAGCACTGCCACGCGGCCACCCTGCATACCGCGCAATACGGGACGTGAGGCACCGGGTGAAAAGCTGGTCGCCGAAACGCCCGCTTGCCGCGCCAATGTGTCGCCGAGTTGCGGGCGCATATCGCGCACCAATTCGTCACCGCCGAGCGAGGACTGGCCGGCCAGCAGGCTGAGCTCGCGGATGTAGTCGGCGGTCACCACAATATCTTCCGGCACCTCGCTGTGCACCGAATTGCGCGGCGATTGCGCGTCGGATTCGGGCGTGGCCTGTGCCAGCAACGGCGCGGGTAAAACGGCCAAAACGCCAACAAGGGCGGTGCGCGTTAGGAAATGGGCAGGGCGAAGGGTGGAGATGTTAGGGTATGTCATATCACAGCTCATAGCGGGTATGATATACTATATCAATACACAAATTGCCGCCAAAAGAGGCCGGCGCTTTCCATCGTTAAAGGCGCAAAATCCGAAAGGCCCAATTTTCCATAGGAATTGCCGATTTTTTGCTTTATGGCGGGCATCTTAAGGGGGCGCTACCGGCGCGCCGTGCCTTTGTGTGCGGTTTGCCATGGACCTTATGGAGCAATTGTGGAACAGGCCGAAAACACTATGGCGCAGGGCGAACCAGCCAAATCCGACGACAAAATCAACTGGTGGGAAGAGGTAAAGGGCATTGCCTTTCTCATCCTATTGGTGCTGGCCGTGCATAGCTTTGTTGCGAAGCCATTTTATATTCCGTCGATTTCGATGATGCCGAACCTGCTGGTCGGCGACCGGTTGTTGGTGTCGAAATTCCCCTATGGCTATAGCTGGGTGTCGCCCACGTTCCACATCATGCCCGAAAGCGAAGGGCGCGTGTTTGGCGCGTTGCCCAAACGCGGCGATGTCATCATCTTCTCCCCCGAGGGTAAGGATGAGGATTGGATCAAGCGCGTCATCGGCCTTCCCGGCGAGGTAATTGAGGTCAAAAACGGGCAGCCGTTCATCAATGGCAAGCCCGTAAAGCAAGAGGTCCGGCCGCAAATGTTGTTGCCACTGGATGCCAATAATCCCTGCGGTTCGGAAGCCTTCCCCGGCGCGAACAGCATCGTTGATGGTAAGGCCGTGTGCGCGGTCAACATCGTGCGTGAGACTTTGCCAAACGGCGTGACCTATGACACCATCGACGCGCGGCAGGGGGAGAATGACAATTTCGGCCCCTATCGCGTGCCCGCAGACCGCGTGTTCGTCATGGGCGATAACCGCGACAATAGCTCGGACAGCCGCGTGGCAACTGTCGCCGGCGGATTGGGCGGCGCGATTCCTTGGGCTAATATCGGTGGCCGCGCCGAGCTCATCACATTCTCCTTGGATGGCACGACGACGTTGAACCCGATAAGCTGGTTCACATCCATGCGGACCGGACGCGCGGGCACGGGCCTGCGCCCCGATGAAGGCAAACCGGCGGCGGGCGAGTAATTCCGATGGCGAAAACGACGCCCGTGGATAATGCCGCGATAATGGAACAGGATGCGGAGATCCGCGCGAAAGAGCATATCGCGGAAGAAATCGGCCCAACCGAAACCTACGACCCGCTGATTAAATCGGAATTGAAAAAGGCGCTCGTTTGGATTTCCACCGCCGTTGCGTTTATTGGCGTTTGGTATCTGGCACAGCCGTTGCTGTTGATTTTCGGCGGTATCGTGATTGCTGCGATGTTGGATGGCGGCACGCGATTGCTTCGCCGTGTCCTGCCATTTTTGCCGCGCGGATTGGTGCTGACGTTTGTCACGATTGGCGTGTTTGCGTTCTTTGTTTGGACATTCATCCTGACCGGTAATGAACTCGCCGCGCAGGCCGCCGCATTGCAGAAAACCATCGAATTCCAAATCGACCGGATCAGCGTTTGGGCCACGCAAATAGGCCTGACCGCGACGACCGACGATTTAAAAAGCATCGGCCAGCAAATTTTGGGCAGCGTCGGGCAAGTCACCGCCGCTGTTTCGAATGTCGTCGGAAGTTTGGCCAATGTGTTCATGATGCTCGTGCTGGGCATCTTCATCGCCGCCGAACCGCGTATGTATGAGCGCGGCGTGGCGTGGATGCTGCCGATGTCGGAACGGGCGTATTTCTATGGCACCATGGCGCGCATGGCGTCATCGATGCGCCGATTAATGGCGGGCCGTTTGGTCGGCATGGCGGTGGAGGGCATTGGCACATGGGCGTTATTGAGCCTTGCTGGTGTGCCAATGGCGGCATTGCTAGGCGTGCTGACCGGCATATTGGCGTTCTTGCCCAACATTGGCGCGATTATATCCGGCGGGCTTATCATCATTGTCGGATTTTCGGCGGGGGTTGAGACCGGCCTTTTGGCTATTGCCATTTACGTCATAGTGCAGACGGTAGACGGCTATCTCATCGTGCCGATGGTGGCCAAACGCGCCGTTGATTTGGCCCCGGCGTTAGTGCTGGGCGCGCAAATTTTGTTCGGCGCTATGTTCGGCCTTATGGGCCTTGCGCTGGCCGATCCGATTGTGGCGATGATTAAAGTCGCGTTGGAACGGCGCTCCGAAAAAATGGAGGCGCGGGCGGCCATGCGGCAAAAACGCGACTTACCCGCCATGGCCGGTCAACGGGCATAGAATCTAGGGGAGTAATATGGCCATCGATTTCACTGGCAAAACCGCAATCGTCACGGGCGCAGGCGGCGGATTAGGCCGCGCCCATGCGCACGACCTCGCCGCGCGTGGGGCCAACGTCGTGGTCAATGACTTGGGCGGCAGCCGCGATGGCACCGGTGCGTCGGACGCGGCCTTGAAAGTCGTTGAGGAAATCAAATTGGCGGGCGGTTCGGCCATCGCCAACGGCGGGTCGGTTACGGATTTTGCTGCGATGCAGGCCATGGTTGAGGAAGCGAAGGGGGCGTTCGGCGGCGTCCATATCCTAATCAACAATGCCGGTATCCTGCGCGATAAGAGCTTTACAAAGATGGACATGGCGGATTTCCAAACCGTCTTTGACGTCCACCTCATCGGCACCGCGAACTGCACCAAGGCGGTGTGGGACACCATGCGCGACCAAGGCTATGGCCGCATATTGATGACCAGCAGCAGCAGCGGCCTGTACGGCAATTTTGGCCAAGCGAACTATGCGGCGGCGAAAATGGGCATGATTGGGTTCGCCAAGACTTTGGGGTTGGAGGGCGCGCGCTATGACATCCGCGTCAACTCCCTGTTCCCCGTCGGCGCAACCCGCATGACCGAGGATATTATGCCCGCCGAGGTGCTCACCCACTTCACCACCGAAAGCGCGGCGGCGGCGGCGGTGTACTTGGTTAGTGATAACGCCCCGCAAGGCGCCATTATCGGCGCGGGCGGCGGCGGTTACCATGCCGCCTATGTCACCATGACGCGCGGTGTGGTGATGCCCGAAGGGGCACGGACGGCGGATGATGTAGCTGCCCACTGGGACGCTATCACCAACCGCAATGGCGAAACCGTCCCCACGCAAGGCGGCGCGCAAGCGATGCAAGTAATGACGATGTTGAACGGCGGATAAGGCCCGCATTTTTCGCCACTAATCTGGGGAAAAACTGCCGCAAAAGCTTTCGTTTTGCGCCGCTTTGCTCTAGTGTCCCTGCATGAGTGAACATAACGAAAAACCCGCCGCACAAGTGCCGAACGCCAATGCTTATGGTGCTGATTCCATTAAGGTTTTGAAGGGGCTGGACGCTGTCCGCAAACGCCCCGGCATGTACATCGGCGATACCGATGATGGCAGCGGGCTTCATCATATGGTTTTTGAAGTCTCCGACAACGCGATTGATGAAGCGTTGGCGGGGCATTGTGACTTGGTTCTCATCGAATTGAACCCCGACGGGTCGGTTTCGGTTGAGGATAACGGGCGTGGTATTCCGACCGGCATCCACACCGAGGAAGGTATCTCCGCCGCCGAGGTCATCATGACGCAGCTGCACGCAGGCGGTAAGTTTGAGAACACCAGCGACGACAACGCCTATAAGGTGTCCGGCGGCCTGCACGGCGTCGGTGTGTCGGTGGTGAACGCGCTTTCGGAGTTTCTGGAACTCACCATCTGGCGCGATGGCATTGAGCATTGGATGCGTTTTGAACATGGTGACAGCGTTGCGCCGCTAATCCAACGCGGGCCTGCGCCGGACAATGGCAAGGGCGGCGTGAAAAAAGGCACGCGCGTGACCTTCATGGCGTCCACCGAGACATTCAAGAACGTGCTGGAATTTGACTTTGACAAATTGGAGCACCGCTACCGCGAACTCGCGTTTTTGAACTCGGGCGTGCGCATTCTTCTCCGCGACAAACGCCATGAGGAGGTCAAGGAACATGACCTCTATTACGAGGGCGGCATTGGCGCGTTCGTGAAATATCTCGACCGTAACAAGGCGGCGCTTTTGCCTGACCCGATTGCGATTAGCAGCGAGCGCGACGGCATCGGCATCGATGTCGCGCTGGAGTGGAATGACAGCTACTATGAAAATGTCCTCTGCTTCACCAACAACATCCCGCAACGTGACGGTGGCACCCACTTGGCGGCATTCCGCGCGGCATTGACGCGGACGCTGAACAACTATGCCGAAAAATCGGGCGCGTTGAAGAAGGAAAAGGTGTCGCTGACTGGCGATGATATGCGCGAAGGGTTGACCGCAATTGTGTCGGTGAAGCTGCCTGACCCCAAATTCTCATCGCAGACCAAGGACAAATTGGTGTCGTCCGAGGTCCGCCAACCGCTGGAGAGCCTAATGGCCGACCGGATGAGCGAGTGGTTGGAGGAAAACCCCGCCAACGCGCGTATGGTTATCCAAAAGGTGATCGACGCGGCGGCTGCGCGTGAAGCGGCCAAGCGTGCGCGGGAATTGACGCGGCGCAAGGGCGTGATGGACATCGCCTCGCTGCCCGGCAAATTAGCCGATTGTCAGGAACGCGATCCTGCGAAATCGGAATTGTTTCTCGTGGAAGGGGACTCCGCAGGCGGTTCGGCCAAGCAAGGGCGCGACCGGCATTATCAGGCGATTTTGCCATTGAAGGGTAAAATCCTCAATGTCGAACGCGCACGGTTCGACCGTGTTATTTCGTCGAAGGAAATCGGCACGCTGATCCAAGCAATGGGGACCAGCATCGGCCGCGATGACTTTAACGTCGAAAAATTGCGGTATCATAAGATTGTCATTATGACCGACGCCGACGTCGATGGCGCGCATATTCGCACGCTGTTGCTCACATTTTTCTTCCGCCAGATGCCGGACATTATTCAGCGGGGGCATTTGTACATCGCGCAGCCGCCTTTGTATAAGGTCGCGCGCGGGCGGTCGGAAATGTATTTGAAGGACGACCACGCGCTCGACAATTATCTGGTCGATGCGGGGCTGGGCACGATGGTTCTGGAAACCAGTGGCGGGGCGCGTAGCGGGGCCGACCTTGCGCAACTCGTCGAACATTCGCGGCGGATGAAGTCTTTGATGCGCTACGTCCCGCGTCGCTATGATCCGACGATTATT
>JBGSSR010000186.1:0-13240 GCA_041736905.1 Sphingomonadaceae bacterium
GATGGCAATATCGG
Source organism: Sphingomonadaceae bacterium (assembly GCA_041736905.1). GTDB lineage: Bacteria > Pseudomonadota > Alphaproteobacteria > Sphingomonadales > Sphingomonadaceae > JBGSSR01. The sequence goes on from JBGSSR010000186.1 coordinate 15, forward strand.
GGCAGATTGCGCGCCAATTGTGGATACGCTCCAACACCTTTGCCTCATTCGCGGGGCGGCGCATGGCCTTTAACACCGATGGCGCGGCGTGTTGGAAGGGGATGTCGAGATAGGGGGTCAGCAACCCCTCCGCCATCAACGGAATCACGGCATCGACATGCGGATAGGGATAGACATAGTGCAACCGCACCCATGGCGGCGTGCCCTCTGCGGTGCGCAATCCGCCCAGTTCGCGCGCGAGGTCCGTCATATGCGCGCGCACTTCGCGGTCTTTCCACATGCGGCTTTCGTGGCGGGTGTCAACGCCATAGGCCGAGGTATCTTGCGAAATGACCAGCAATTCTTTCGTGCCAGCGGCGACCAACTTCTCCGCCTCCCGCAACACCGCGTCAATCCGGCGGCTGGCGAGTTTCCCGCGCAGGGATGGGATGATGCAGAAGGAGCAGGTGTGGTTGCACCCTTCGGAAATCTTCAAATAGGAATAATGGCGCGGGGTCAGTTTGACGCCCGCATCGTCATATTGCTGCGGTATCAGGTCGATGAACGCCCCGCGCGCGGGGGGTGCGGCCTCATGCACTGCGCCCACCACATCCTCATATTGATGCGCGCCGGTAATCGCCAGCACCGATGGGAAACGCGCACGGATCATCGCGGCCTCATCGCCCATGCATCCGGTCACGATAACGCGGCCATTTTCCGCGATAGCCTCACCAATAGCCTCCAGCGATTCTTCCTTGGCGGAATCGAGAAATCCGCAGGTGTTCACAAGCACCACATCCGCGCCCGCGTAATCCGCGCTCATCTGATAACCATCGGCGCGAAGCCGCGTCAGGATGCGTTCGGAATCGACCAATGCCTTGGGGCAGCCCAAGGATACCATGCCGACTTTCGGGGGTTGTGCGATTTTGGTGGCCATAGCCCTTGCCCCTAATTACTGTTGGCGGTGGAGTCACGCGGTTTTGCGCGGACGGTAAGGGGGACGCGATGGGCGACATGAATATACTGGCAGTATTTTTGGGCGCGGTCGCGTTTTTCGCGGTCGGCTCGCTGTGGTATGGCGTGTTGTTCGGCAAGCCATGGCGGCGTGCGGCGGGGATTGAGGATGCGCATGGCAATTTGCTGAAGCCCCGCGACACGGCGGCGCGGGTCGCTTTGACCTTTGCCCTGTGTTTTGCGTTTGAGTTGCTGATTGCCCTCATGCTCGGCCATCAGTTCGCGCGGACCAGCCCGTCGGCGCGCGGTATTATGATGATATCCACCGGCTTCGGCGCAACCATTATGGCGCCAGCGGTCGGCATCAATTACCTGTTTCAGGGTAAATCGGGCAAGCTGTTTGCCATCGACGCCGGCCATCTGGTCGTTGGCATGGCGGCGATGGGCGCAGTGTTTGTGGCGTTTATGCCGGATTAATAACAAAATACGATGAGCGTGACTTATCGCATTTTGGTTTAGCCCGTGCGGCGCTTGAGCATTTCCAGCGCGTGATGCGTTAGCATCTTAGCGCGCTGGTATAAGCGGGCCTAATCCCGCTCATCCGCCGCATGGCCCTCGGCGGCCTTTTCCATTTCGGCGGGTTTGCGTTCTGCGAAGATTTTGCCGAGTTTGGTTTCCACTGCTTTCGAAAGTTCTTCATCGGCGGCGGGGAACATTTCCTCCTCCTCCTCCTCTATGTGATGCTCATAATCGTGGCGCAGTGTTTTGAATTTGGTCAGCCATCCGGGGCTGCTCATGTCCATTTCGACAAGCTCACCGATTAACTCGTCCAATTCCTTATGCTCCGCCACGCTATGCCGCGCATCCTCCGACAATTCGGGGCGGCCCATCATTTCGGCGTAGAGCGATTGTTCCTCGGCGCTGGCGTGGGCGGTGACATCGATGCGGAATTGTTCAAACAGCGTCCGCCGTTCTTCGCTATCGCCGCTGGTCTCGGCGATTTTCGCGAGCAATTCGCGATGGTTGTTGTGGTCCGCGATCAATTTATCAAAAATGCCGGCCATGTCATTGTCCCTTCATGAAATCATTTCACAAACGAACAGACAGGCCGGCATTTGGTTCCGTGCCTTAATGGGCGCGGGCTTATTTCTTGAACAGATTTTCCGCGGTGAGTTCGGTGGGCGCGTCCACTTCTTCACCAGCCGCGCGGCGCAACGCGTCCTCGGCCAGTTTGCGCTCTGCCTCTCGTTCGGCGCGCAGTTCGACGATCAGTGCATTGCGATCATCGCCCAACCGTGCGGGGTCAACCTCAACCTGTGCAATACCGGCCTTTTTCGCAGCCTTCGCTACCAAGGCATCCAAATCACGTTGCGGGCACAGGCCCAAGGTCACGGGGTCTTTCGGTTGAATTTCCGCGATGTTCCAATGGCTCCGTTCGCGAATCGCATCAATGGTGTTGCGCGTTGTGCCGATCAATTTGCAAATCGCGCTGGTCGAGATTTCGGGGTGGTTACGCAATAGCCAAGCGATGCCATCGGGCTTATCCTGACGTTTCGACACCGGCGTGTAGCGCGGGCCTTTCGTGCGGCGGACTTGATCCGGGCCGCGCTGCATTTTCAGGCGGTAATCAGTGTCGTTCTGACCCTTTTCGATTTCCTCCATGGTGAGTTCGCCTGCGCGCACGGGGTCACGCCCGGTGTATTTCGCGCTGGTCATATCGTCGGCCATGGCCTGCACTTCCAGAATGTGGATGCCGCAAAATTCGGCAATCTGGTCAAAGGCCAAACCGGTGTTATCGACCAGCCAAGCGGCGGTGGCGTGGGGCATCAATGGCATAATTTTTTCGGCCATTTGCGGTTCCTTATAAAAATAAGGGCCGCCCCCACGCGGGAGGCGGCCATTTGGTGACGACGCTCAATAGCGCCAATTTCCGGCGTTTGCAAGTGGGGAAGCATCGCCCGCCCGCTTAGCCGACGCGGATCATCCCTTCCTGCATCGTGCTGGCAATCAATGTGCCATCTTGGCCAAAAATCTGCCCCCGGTTCAGGCCCCGCGACCCACCGGTCCAATGGCATTCCATCACATAGAGCATCCATTCGTCCGCGCGCGGCCTTGCGTGGAACCAAATGGCATGGTCCAAACTCGCCGCAGCGACCTGTTTCAAGGTGCCGCCCTTATGCACGCGCCAGGATGAGCCAAGCAAGCCATAGTCGCTGGCAAAGGCCAAGGCGGCATAGTGAAAGCGCGGATCAGCAGGCAAGGGCGCGGCCGCGCGAAACCACATGGCGAAGCGATTGGGAGCAGGGCTTCCGGTTGAACTTTGCCGGAACGGAATATAGCGAATTTCCGTGGGCTTGGTACGGGCGGTCCAGGCAAACTGGCTGTCGCTCACCGATGCCTTATCCAAGCCAAAGATATAATCGTGCGGGCATTCCTCCGGCGGCGGCACATCGGGCGTGGCGACTTGGAAATCGAGGCCCGGTTGCTCCAATTGGAAAGACGCGGCAAGGTTCAAAATGGCCTTGCCCTCTTGGCTGGCCACCACGCGGCGGTTGGCGAAGCTGCGCCCATCAAAGTCGCGGTTCACCGACAGGTCTACGGGGCCTTGATCGCTGCCCCCGCGCAGGAAATAGGCGTGCAGCGAGTGGATGGCTTTATCCTCTGGCGCGCTGCGGAGCGCCGCCATCATCGCCTGCGCAATCACTTGCCCGCCGAACAACCGTTCGCCGCGCGCGTCGCCGGTGGAGACGCGATAGAGGTCCGGCTTCACCTCATCCATTTCGAACAGCGCCAACCAATCGACGACCGCCTGCGCCGGTGTTAACTTCGCCTGCTCGGTGGCAAGCAAATCGCGGCGCGCTTGAATCTGCGCTTCGGTTAATTGGGGGAGCGTGGTGTTGTCGGCCATAATGTGACTTCTATCTGTGCGAAAGGAAAAGGCCCGCCCGTTTACGGGGCAGGCCTTTCTTTATGACGGTACGGGCAAAGGTCAATTGCCGATACGCGTTTGGGCTTAGAATTTGCCGCGCCCTAAAATTTGCCCCGCAGGGTAATGCCATAGGTGCGTGGTTCGGCCAAGAACGCGCTGAAAATCTGACGCCCACCGGGGAAGCCGGGATCAGTAAACGGTGCGCCGCCGCCACCTGCTTGGAACGGGGTGTTGAACGCGACTTGGGTGTAATCGATGTTGAACATATTTTGCACCCAGCCCTCAATGGCCCAATTTTGGTCCGGTCCACGCAGGCCGATGCGGCCGTTGACGATAGCATAGCCCGGTTGCTCCTTTTGCGGGAACAAGTCGGAACCCGTGTTGAAATCGCCGGTCATGCGGGTATCGACGTAGAACAAACCGCTCATGCCGCTGGACCCGATGTCGGGAGTCCAAGCGATGCTGCCGGTGGCGACCAATTCGGGCGCGTTGGACAAATTATCGCCAGGCAATTTGCGCAATGCTGGGTTCAGCGGCGCACCGGATGCATTGCCAACCAGATTGTCGTTATAACGCGTGTTGGAGTAGGTGATGCCCATGCCAACCACGAAGTTGCGCGCCGGACGGATGGACGCCTCCAACTCGACACCTTCGGAACGGACGCCCCATGTGATGTCATCGGGGTTGCAAGAACCGGTCGCCGCGCTCGCATCGCGGTCGGCCCCACCCAAATCGGTGGAGCAGCCATTGGTCGTCTGCACAATGAAGACCGATCCATCAAACGTGTTCAATTGGAAGTTTTCAAAGTCTTGACGGAACAGGGCTGCCGACAGCGTAAAGCCTGGCAAGTCCAGTTTTGCACCCAATTCATAGGCAGTTACCAATTCGGAATCGAATTGCAAATTGCCGGTCAACGCCTGCGCCCCGCCAACGCTTGCGAACGTCGCAATCGGCGATTTCAAAGCGGACCGGTCAAGGTTGAACCCGCCCGCTTTATACCCGCGCGAGTAGCTGCCATAAAGCAACAAATCTTCGGTCGGTTTCCACGACAGAACGGCGGTGCCGGTGAACTCGCTTTCGCTACGCTTGTCGTTAATCGACACGTTGTTGAGTTCTGCGGTCGAATTGCCTTGGCACGACAGGCCGATCAAACCGCCCGCCAACGCGCCCAAGGGCGAAGTCAACAAGGAGCTAAGCGAGGCTTGTTGTAAACCGCATACGGTGTTGTCATTGCCAAAGGTTGCGTTGAATTTCTTACGCTCATTGGTGTAACGCAGGCCGACGGTCAAATCGACAGTGTCGGTGATGGCGAAAATATTATGCGTGAACAGGGCGAAGTTACGGCTGTTCTGCTTATAATAATCGCTGGTCGCGCCAACGTCATTCATCGAATCCAAACGGTCGAACCCAGCATAAATCAGTGGGCTGGCCGCGCCAAATGCCGCAGGACGGGCGGCCAAACACCCAGCTGAGGTCGGGCTGTATAAGGGTGCAATGGACGCAATACCCGACACCAAACGGCAGGTAGCAAATCGGCCATAATCATCGCCAAAGCGCAGGTTGTCCGTCAACGTCAACGTCTCATCCGAGAAGAACCCGCCGACCAGCCAGTCAAGCTTGCCATCGAAGGCTTCGCCTTGCAGACGCAATTCCTGCGTGAAGGTTTTGAATTTCCGCTCGCTGCCCCCTGGTGCACGGTAGAGAATATCGACAGTGCTGTAATCAGTATCGCTGCCCTGATCCGACGCATAGACGCGGTAACCCGTGATCGAGGTCAATTTGACGCCGCCCATGTCGTAATCGGCCTGAAGGCTGACCCCGCCATCGGTTGTTTTCCCCGCAAAGCTGCGGCCCGGCGTGGTGTAGATATTGCGGCTGAACATATTGTCATAGGCGCTCACCGGCTGCCCCAAATCGCGCAGCACGTTGATGATGTTGTTGCCATTCGGGTTGATGGCACCGCCCACCGCGATGGGAGAGGCGAGTTCATTCAAATTGCCGATGGCGGGGTTGAACGTGTTGTTCACATAGACCGCGGCGCAGCAGGCCTCTTCGCGCTTGGTATAGTCGCCGATGAGACGGAAGCGCAAATTGTCGCTGGGTTCAAATGCAATTTGCCCGCGGACAAAGAACCGGTCGCGATCGTTCACTTTGGTGTTATTGTTCGTGTCGTTGTAGAAACCATCACGCTTCACATAGACGCCGTCGATGCGCGCGGCGATGGTTTCGCTAATCGGACCAGTCACGCTGCCCGATGCGCGCCAGAAATCGTAATTGCCATAAGTGAGTTCGGCGGTGCCGCCAAATTCAAACGATGGTGCCTTGCTGGTGATGGAAATCATCCCCGCCGAGGCATTGCGCCCGCCCAACGTCCCTTGCGGCCCGCGCAGCAATTCAACGCGCTCAATCTCACCCAATTCGTTAAGGCCAATGCCGGAACGCGAACGGTACACACCGTCGATAAATACCGCGACCGAGCTTTCCAAACCGGGGTTATCGCCCACGGTTCCGATGCCGCGCACACGGGCCGAGCCATTGGCCTCAGAACCGGTGGAGGACACGAGCAGCGAAGGCGCCACTTGGTTCAATTGGCGAATGTCATTTGCGCCGGTGTTGGCGAGTTGTTCGGAGCTGACCGCCGACACGGCCAAAGGCACATCGGCCAATTCCTGAAGCCGGCCTTGCGCCGTGACGACGATAGGATCGTCCTCATATTGGCTTTCATTTTCGGTGTTTTGCGCATAAGCCGCGCTGGGAAGCGCCAGCGCAATGACCGAACAGGCCGCCGCCAACCGCTTTGTATGGGATGAACGCATTTCTCTCTCCTCCACTATTAGGCCCCGTTTAGGATACCTTGTTTTCTAATGCGGGAAATTAGCCGCGCTTTTCTGGGATTTCAAGCCATTGCTTATTTCTTTTTAGCCACGCGTGGCTTTTGGGTAACATAACCGTCATATTGGCCGAAGAAATATCGATTTCAGGCCGTGGGTATCATGTGCAAAGGCTTTACAATCGGCCTATTTTGCCCCTATTCCAGAATCAGGTATGGTTCGATAAGGCCATCGTCAATGACGACAAAGGGAGAGGGCCATGGGCAATTCTGACGGCTTAGAAGGCGCGGCCCAAGCGACGGTGGATTTTGATACCCATTCTCTGGCCACATGGTTGGGCGCGCAATGGGGTGGTGGCGCGCCAGATGTGACGGCAGAAAAATTCGCGGGCGGGCAATCCAACCCGACCTATCGCGTCACGGCGAATGGCAAGGACTATGTCCTGCGCCGCAAACCCTTTGGACCGATTTTGCCCAGCGCGCACGCGGTGGAGCGCGAATTTCGGGTGATTAGCGCGCTGCACCCCACTGGCTTTCCCGTGCCCGCACCGGTCGCCTTGTGTGAGGATGCCGACGTCATCGGTTCGCCATTCTACCTGATGCAGCATATCGCGGGGCGCGGATTTTGGGACGGGGCCTTGCCCGAAGTCGCCGCCGAGGAACGCCGCCCGCTCTATGAGGCGATGATTGATACCTTGGCTGCGCTGCATAATGTGGATGTCGCAGCGGTCGGCCTGTCCGATTACGGCGCGCCGGGCAATTATTTTGAACGGCAGGTCGGCCGCTGGACCAAACAATATCGCGCCGCGCAAACCGATGAGATCGCGGCGGTGGAAAGCCTGATCGAATATCTGCCCCGCACCGTCCCCGCGCAGGACCGGACGAGCATTATTCACGGCGACTACCGGCTCGATAACTTGCTTTACGCGCCGGGCGGCCCACAGGTTTCGGCGGTGCTCGACTGGGAGTTATCGACAATTGGCGATCCGCTCGCCGATTTTGCCTATCTCGCCATGAATTGGGTCATGCCCGCCGATGGCCGCGCGTCGATTGGTGGATTGGACCTTACCGCCCTGAATATCCCGACGTTGGAGCAGGCGGTGGCGCGATATTGCGCCGCGACGGGGCGGGCCGGAATCGGCAATCTGGATTGGTATTTCGCCTTCAACCTGTTCCGGTTGATGAGCATTGTCCAGGGCATAAAAAAACGCTGGCTCGACGGCAATGCCAGCAACGCGCACGCCGAGGAAATGGCGCAACGTGTCGTGCCTTTGGCCGAGGCCGCGCGGGATTTCGCCCGCAAAGCAGGCGCATAAAAATTAAGGAGAGACTATGAGCAACCTATTCGATCTATCCGGCAAAATCGCCGTCATCACGGGCAGCACGCGGGGCATTGGCCGCGCCATTGCCGAGGAAATGGCCCGCCACGGCGCGCGCGTCGTCATCTCCAGCCGGAAACAGGACGTGTGCAACGCCGTCGCCGCCGAAATCAATGCGGAGTTTGGGGAAGGCGTGGCGACGCCGATTGCCGCGAGCATTTCGGACAAGGCGCAACTGACCGACATGATGACGCGAGTGCGCGAAGAGCTTGGCCCCGTCGATATCCTCGTCTGCAACGCCGCCTCCAACCCCTATTACGGGCCGATGGAGGGGATTAGTGATGAGCAATTCTCCAAAATCCTACAAAACAACATCATCTCCAACCACTGGCTGGTGCAGATGGCGCTGCCCGATATGCGGGCGAAGAATGATGGCGCGATTGTGATTATCTCGTCCATCGGCGGCCTCAAAGGCTCCACCACCATTGGCGCGTATAATGTATCGAAAGCGGCGGATTTCCAACTCGCGCGCAACTATGCGTGTGAATATGGGCAGCATAACATCCGTGTGAACTGTATCGCGCCGGGCCTCATCCGCACCGATTTTGCCAAGGCACTCTGGGACAATCCGGTGGCGGAGGAATCGTTCAACAAACGCCACCCCATGCGCCGCATGGGCGTATCGCGCGATATCGCGGGCGCGGCGGTGTTCCTCGCCTCACCAGCGGCATCCTATGTCAACGGGCAACAAATCGTCGTCGATGGCGGCATGGTGATTGATGGAGGCATGATATGAGCATCGCACTGGACCTATCGGGCAAAGTCGCCGCCGTCACCGGCGCGGGGTCGGGCATTGGGCGGGCGACCTGCCTTCTGCTGGCCCAAGCGGGCGCGAATATCGTCGCCTTTGACCGCAGCGAAGCCGTGTTTGAAACCGCCGAAATGGTCGCTAATGGCGGCGTCAAGGCGATGGCGATGACCGGCGATGCGGGCGTCGATGCCGATGTGAAGGCAATGGTGCAATTGGCGCAGGACAGCTTCGGCGGGCTGGACATCCTGTTCGCCAATGCAGGGATTAGCGGCGCAGAGTTCGGCGCAAAAGGCGCGCGCGGCATGACCTATTGGGACACGACGTCGGAGGAGTGGGCGGAACTGCTGCGCATCAACCTCATTGGTCCAGCCTTGGCCATCAAACATGGCGCACCTGCGATAAAGCGGCGCGGCGGCGGGGCGATTATCTGCACCGCATCCGTGGCTGGGCTTAGGTCGGGCGCGGGCCCCGCGCATTATTCGGCGTCTAAGGCGGGCGTTATCAACATGGTGGCCACGGCGGCGCAGCAATTGCGCGGCACAGGCGTCCGCGTCAACGCCATCTGCCCCGGCCTCATCGAAACCGGCATGACGAAGCCGATTTATGATGGTGCAAAATCGGTCGGGCGCGAGGATACCATTGGGCAATTAAATCCCCTGCGGCGCGGCGGAGAGCCGGTCGAAATCGCGCGCGGCGTGTTGTTCCTCGCCAGTGAATTGGGCAGCTATGTCAACGGCCATGCTCTCGTCATTGACGGCGGTCTCTCCTCCTCTCACCCCATCACAGCGGGCGAGATGCGGCAGGTTTTGGATATTTGAAGCTATGACGCTACCCGAAATTCTCGCCAACGCGACGCGCGGGGCGGGCACATTAAGCGTCGCGGTGCCGCCGACATGGTTGCAAGGGCGCACCGTCTATGGCGGGCTTTCCGCCGCTTTGGCATTGGAAACGGCGCGCGGGCTTGTCCCCGATGCTCCCCCTTTGCGGTCGGCGCAGATTAGCTTCGTCGGGCCATTGTCGGGCGAGGTGCACGTCACTGCCGAAATCCTTCGCCAAGGCCGCAATGCGACCTTCATAGAGGCACGGGTGCGCGGCGATGCAGGGGTTGGCCTAACCGCAACCTTCGTGTTCATGGCACCAATGGACAGCAAAGTGGATGTGGCCGATCACCCCATGCCGCCCGTCCCCGCGCCCGAAGAAGCGAGCGGCGGCGCGCATTTGCATGACAATTTCTTCTTTAACAATTTCAATTGGCGCTACGGCCTGCCCCGCCCAGCCGAGCCAGTCGCGGACATCAACCGATGGGTGCAGTTGAAGGGGCGGGACGGTTTAGACCCGATGACCGAACTCATCGCCATTGCCGACGCCACACCACCCGCCGCGATGGCGCTGATGACCGGCGGGATCGGCCCGATTAGCAGTATGACGTGGCTTATCAATGTGCTGACACCAGAGCCCGCAACCCGCGATGGTTGGTGGTTCCTGCGCGCCGAGAGCAACTACGCCCGCGCCGGATGCTCCAGTCAGTCAATGAGTGTGTGGAATGCCGATGGCGTGCCAGTGGCGACGGGGATGCAAAGCGTGGCGTTATTTGCATGAGCGAGTTTGCCTAAGCGCTAATACCGCTCCAACTCAACCATCATTTTTGTGTGGCCATGGACAAAGGCGGCGGGCACAAATTCCGGCCGCTCGGTCACATGCACGCGCAGGCGCCGTTTTTGCATTTCACCAATCAGCGCGGTCAACTGCATCTCCGCCACCCGCGCGCCGACGCATCGATGGATGCCATAGCCAAAGGACAAATGCCGCCGCGCGTTTTCACGATCGATGATAATACGGTCGGGGTCGGCAAAGACGCTTTCGTCGCGGTTGGCGGATAGATACCAAAGGACGACCTTATCGTCCTTCGCCATTTTTTGCCCTTCCAACTCGGTATCCTCGGTCACCGTGCGGCGCATATGGGCCAATGGCGTTTGCCAGCGGATCAGTTCGTGCATCGCATTGACGGCGAGTTCGGGCGAATGGTCCGCCTCTAATTTCGCCCGCTCATCGGGGAATTGGTCCAACCCATAAGCGAACGCGCTCATCGAATTTCGCGTCGTATCATTGCCGCCAACGATCAGGAGGATGAGGTTGCCGATAAATTCCGCCTGATCCATGTGGCTCATCGCTTCGGAACGCAGCATGATGGAAATCAGGTCATGTTCGCCGGGATTTTGCGCCTTGTCCTGCCACAGTGCGCCAAAGCTCATCGCCATTTCCATCATCGTGTCATGACGGAATTTGCGCGTTTCAGGCGTCACAAAGGTTTCGATGTTGCCCAACACATCGGACCATCGAGTGAGGTCGCGCCGTTTCTCCCACGGGAAATCGAATAGGATGGCCAGCATCTGCGTGGTCAATTCCATCGATACCGTGTCCACCCAATCAAACGGCTGCCCAATCGGCAAGGTGTCGAGCAAATCGCCGGTGCGCTTGATGGTATCGGCGGCCATGCGGTCAATCATGCTGGGTGAAAAGGCAGGCGCCACCGTGCGACGCTGATCGCGGTGCTTGGGCGGGTCCATGGCGATGAACATCGGTGTGGGAATCGCATATCGTTCCGGGTCATTTTGCCCCTCACCCAAAATCGTGATGCCGCCATGTTCCCAACTGGACGAGAAGATTTTGGGCAACGCCTCCACATGCACAATCGGTTTATAGGTGCTGACCGACCAATAGGGGCCAAAGCGGGAATTTTCACAATAATAGACGGGGTGGTTGGCGCGCAATTCGCGGAAAGGCTCCTGCCACCGGTCCTCGGCATAAAGTTCGGGACGGCTGACGTCCAAGGGGTCAACGTCAAAACCGGTGCGTGGGCCAACGTGAATTTGGCCATTTTGACCTTGGCTGGCCTCTATCTGCGTCGCCATATGCCTCTCCTTTTGCCCGCCCATTTTAGGGTCAGTTGCAAAAGGCTACCTAGCTTCACGCGTTAAGTCAAAGCCAAATCGAAAAACGGGTATGGGCAGTTTATCCGCGAGGTCTTGCCTGCCTATACGTGCCCAAAAGCCGCAATTCCTTGCAATGGAAGTCCAATTCCTCCAATGCGCGGTCCACCGCCGGATCGCCGGGATGGCCGTCAATGTCGGCATAAAATTCGGTGGCGGAAAAGCTTCCGTCCTTTTGGTAGCTTTCCAATTTGGTCATATTGACGCCATTGGTAGCAAAGCCGCCCATCGCTTTATATAGGGCCGCTGGTATGTTTTTGACCTCAAAGACCAATGTGGTCATCAATCGCTCGCCCTTGGCCCTTAACGCGTCGAGAGCCGCCGCATCATTGGCGGTGGGGGCGAGCACAACGAAGCGCGTCATATTATGGTCCGCGTCCTCAATGCCCTCGGCTATCAGGCTCAGCCCGTAAATGTCCGCCGCCAATGCGGGCGCAATCGCCGCCTCGCCCATCTCACCATGGTCCGCAACATAAGCCGCTGCCGCCGCCGTGTCGGCATAGGCAACGGGCGCAATCCCGCGTTCTTTTAGATAATGGCGGCATTGGCCCAACGCCTGCACATGGCTGTAGGCGCGGGTTACGGGCATGGCGGCGTTCTTCGCCATCAAGCTGTGCCGCACGCGCAGGAAATGCTCATCCACAATGGAAAGCCCCGATTCGGGCAGCAGGAAATGGATATCGGCAACACGGCCATGCAGGCTGTTTTCAATCGGGATGATCGCCCGTCCTGCCCGCCCCGATTGCACTGCCTCAATCGCGTCCTCAAATGAGAAGCATGGCAAGGGTAAAGCGGCGGGGTCAAATTCGGTCGCCGCCAAGTGCGAATTGGCCCCCGGCGCACCCTGAAACGACAGCGCGGCGGCGGGGTTGGCCGCAGCGCGGGTTTCAAATTCGGTCACTTTGGCTTGCGCGATGGGGCTGTAACTTTGCATGCGCGCGGCGATAGGGCGCGGGGGCAGTTGACGCAAGGGGGTTTGGCGGCTTAGCAAGCCATATGCACCACACTCCACCCGCGCCTTTATCGGGGCAACGCCTGTTGATTTTCGGCCTTGGCTACACCGCCGCCCGCTTTGCCGATGCCATGCGCGACGCGGGTTGGGCGGTCGATGCCACGGGCAGCAAAGGCCATTTGGACTTCGCCGATTTTGAGGCTGTGAACGACGCGATTGGCCGCGCCAGCCACATTCTGTCCAGCGTGCCGCCGGAACGAGAAGGCGGGGCGGACCCCGTATTGGACGCCTATGGCCGCCAACTGGCCAGCGCACCGGCATCGTGGATAGGCTATCTATCCAGCACCGGCGTCTATGGCGACACCGGTGGCGCGTGGGTGGATGAGACCGCGCCGGTCGGCACGGGGCGCAGGTCGGCAAGAGCGGCGGCGGATTTGGCTTGGCAGGAACTCAGCACGGCGG
>JBGSSR010000207.1:0-13394 GCA_041736905.1 Sphingomonadaceae bacterium
GGCCGCCGCCCTCGCACCCTTTGACCTGTCGAACCAATTGAGCAGCAACCGGACGCAGGGCATTCCCAACATGATGGCCCTCATCAAAGACACGGCGGCGCGGCGCGCGGCGTAATGCTTGCGCACGGATGACTGCAGCTCTAAGCCCGCTTGACCGACGATTTAGGATTTTTTCCATGACCCAATTTCACCTCACCCAAGACCTGATTGACGCCGCGCAGACGAGCAAGGCCTGGCCGTTTCAGGAGGCGATGAAGCTGCTCAAGCGCTTTCCCAATGGGAAGCCGGACGGCACGCCGGTGCTGTTCGAAACCGGATATGGCCCATCGGGCCTGCCGCATATCGGCACCTTTAACGAAGTGCTGCGCACCACCATGGTCCGCCGCGCGTTTGAGACGCTGACCGGCGGCACAATCCCGACGCGATTGGTGGCGTTTAGTGACGATATGGACGGCCTGCGCAAGGTGCCAGACAACGTGCCCAATGGCGCGGCGTTGGCAGAAGATTTGCATAAGCCATTGACGCAAGTGCGCGACCCTTTCGGCAAATTCGATAGCTTCGCCGCGCACAATAACGCAATGCTCCGCGACTTCCTCGACCGGTTTGGCTTTGAGTATGAGTTCGTCAGCGCCACCGATTGCTACACATCGGGCCGGTTTGACGAGGCGCTGAAAAACGTGTTGCGCAATTATCAGGCGATCATGGACATCATGTTGCCGACCCTGCGCGCCGAACGCGCGGCGACATACTCGCCCGTCCTGCCTATTAGCGAAAAATCCGGCCATGTGTTGCAGGTGCCTTTGGAGGTGCTGGACGCCGAGGCCGGCATGGTCGCGTTCGAAGAAGACGGCGAGCGCGTCGAACATTGCATGCTCTCCGGCGGCGCAAAGCTGCAATGGAAGGTTGATTGGGCCATGCGCTGGGTCGCGCTGGGCGTCGATTATGAAATGTATGGCAAAGATTTGACCGACAGCGGCGTGCAATCGGGCAAGATTGCGCAAGTGTTGGGCGGGCGCAAACCCGATGGCATCATCTACGAAATGTTCCTCGACGAAAAGGGCGAGAAGATTTCGAAATCTAAGGGCAATGGCCTGTCGATGGAGGATTGGCTGACCTACGGCAGCGAGGATAGCCTTGCCTTCTTCGCTTACCGTGATCCGAAAGCGGCCAAGCAATTGCACATCGGCGTCATTCCAAAGGCGGTGGACGAATATCTGCAAATGCGGGGGTCCCATCCGGCGCAAGAGGCCGATAAGAAGCTCGGCAACCCCGTGCACCACGTCCATGTCGCGCGCGGTCAGGACGTGCCGACAACCGAATTGCCGGTCACCTTTGGCCTGCTCATGAACCTCGTCGGCGTCATGGGCGCAGACGCGACCAAGGATCAGATTTGGGCGTATCTGGGCAATTATGTCGCGGGAGCCGATGCCGCAACGTATCCCGAACTCGACGGCCTCATCGACAACGCGATGGCCTACACCCGCGACTATATCGCCCCGACACTGGTGCGCCGTAAGCCGGAGGGGATCGAGATCGCCGCATTGCAACGCCTTGACGCCGAACTCGCCGCTCTGCCCGCCGATGCGGGGGCGGAGGACATTCAAACCATCGTCTATACCATCGGCAAAGAGGGTGGATTCGAAAACCTTCGCGATTGGTTCAAGGCGTGTTATGAAACATTGCTCGGCAGCGGCGCCGGGCCGCGCATGGGCAGTTTCATTGCCCTGTATGGCATCGACAACAGCCGCCGCCTGATTGCCGAAGCATTAGGTAATAAAGGCGCATGACCGTCGCCATCGCCCGTATCTATCGCGACGGGCGGTTGTTGCGGGAGGCACCCTTGGCGGAGTTATCGCCAAAGCTCGACAATCCCAATGACCTGATTTGGATTGGCCTACACGCGCCGGATGCGGCCACCATCCGAACTTTGCAAACGAATTTCGGCCTACACGCATTGGCGGTGGAGGATGCGCTGGACCCACGGCATTTGCCGAAAATGGAGAGCTATGGCGACCATTTGTTTGTTGTTGCACGCACTGTCCATCTCGACAAAAGTGACGCGCATCCCAAAGTTGAATTCGGCAATACCGCTATCTTTATGGGGCGGCAATTCGTCATCACCATTCGCCATGGCAGCGACAGGGGCCATGCGCCGGTCCGTTCTCAGTTGGAGGCCACGCCGTGGATGTTGAAACAGGGCAGCGACGTGGTGCTACATGCCATACTCGATTTTATCGTTGATGGTTATCTCGTGATCCTCGATGAGTTGGAAGATACTGTATTATCGATGGAGGACCGGTCGTTGGACAGTTTCCTCGACCGAAGTGAAACCGCGCGACTGTTCGCAATCCGCCGCGATTTCTTCCGCTTGCAACGGATATTGGGTCCGATGGAGGATCTGGCCAATCGCCTGATCAATATCGTCTTGCCGCAAATTGATCCAGACGTGGCCCCCTATTTCCGCGATTTGGCCGACCATGTGCGCCGCGTTTCTTATCGCGTCGATGGCCTGCGCGAGACACTGACCAGCGCGGTGGAAATCAGCGGCCTATTGGAACAACAACGCCAAGGCGTCGTGACGCGCAGCCTTGCCGCATGGGCCGCCATCCTGGCCGTGCCGACGGCGATTGCAGGCATATACGGCATGAATTTTGACCATATGCCAGAACTCGAATGGCAATATGGCTATGCCATGATATGGGCTATTATCTTGGGCGCGATTGGTGTCCTATATTACAGGTTCAAGAAGTCGGGCTGGCTATAACGCCCATATTATTCCGTAGGAGGAACCCCAATGCGCCGTTTAGTTGCTGTCACCGCCGCTCTTTGCCTGATTACCACCCCCGCCGCCGCGCAAATTCAATATGGCGAATCGGTGCCAGTGCAGTTGGAATCGGCCGATGGCTTAGACCCATGCTCCTTGGGCAAGGTCGTCGATTTGGGGTATGACAGCAGCGCCATGATTTTTGCCGGCCCATCGTCGGACTATGACGTGGTCGATTATGTCAGCTCCGACGATCTTGTCTGGGTATGCCAAGAGGATGGGGATTCGTTCGGCATCGTCTATTCCAAAGAAGGCGAACAGGATTGTGAAGTCTCCAACCCGCAGGACTTCGCGATCAATTACAGCGGCCCGTGCGCAACAGGCTGGATCAAGAGCGAATGGGTTGAGATTATCGCAGGATAATCCGCCCATTTGGGCAAATACCGGCGCGCTGATTTTTGGTCAGCGCGCCGTATGTTCTTAGATGGCTTCCGCCTCAACCATCACCAATTCCGCGCCATCGATAGTGGCGATTTCAACGGCTCCGGCCAGCAGTCCGACACCGTCGCGGGCGTTGACGGCCACACCGTTAATGGTCGCCTGTCCTTCTGCTAAAACCAAATAAGCGCAGCTGCCCTCGGCTATGTTGTGGCTGATCGTGGAGCCAGCCGTCAATTCCGCGCCGAACACGCGGGCCGTGGTGCGGATCGGCAATGCGCCATCCTCGCCATAACCGCTGGCCAGCAACGCAAGCGAATTGGCGCGCTCCCCGCGTGGGAAGGGCCGCGTGCCCCAAGATGGTGCGCCGCCGCGCTGCGTCGGCATAACCCAGATTTGGAAGAGGCGCGTTTCCTCATCCTCCATATTATATTCGGCATGGGTAATGCCGCTGCCCGCGCTCATCACTTGCACGTCGCCTGCCTCGGTCCGTCCTATGTTACCTAAGCTATCCTTATGCGTAATCGCGCCTGCACGGATGTAGGTGATAATTTCCATATCCGCATGGGGATGCGGAGGAAAGCCGCTCTTCGCGGCGATGGCATCATCGTTCCACACGCGAATCGGACCCCAGCTCATGCGGGCGGGATCATGATAATTGGCGAAACTGAAATGATGATGCGCATCGAGCCAGCCATGATTGGCATGGCCCAGCGTGTTGAACGGACGCACCTCCACGGGGGCAAGGGTGCGTTGCGAAGCAGTAGCAGTTTGTGTCATGCGGCCAATGTAGGAACGAATTCGCGCTCGCCAAGGGCTAGCTTTTGCCCTTCGAACGCCAGACACAAAAAGGCCGCCCAACCATGCGGCGGGCGGCCCATTTGTTTGATCCAAGGAAGCGGCAATTAATGCCCCTTCTTCTCCGCCCATATTGTGCGATAGGACATATACGCCAAGGTTGTTGCGAGAATTAGGAACAGCAATGTTCCAATGCCCACAGCCTTACGCTCCATCAACTTGGGCTCTGCCGTCCAGGTCAGGAACGCCGACACGTCCTTCGCCATTGCGTCCACCGTGCTGGGCGAACCATCGTCGAAGGTCACCTGACCATCGCTGAGTGGTGGGCCCATGCCGATGTTAAGGCTAGCAAAGTATGGGTTGTAATATTTGCCCGGTGCCGGTTGGTTTTCCGCTGGCAAAGTCGCTGGCGGATCTTCGTAACCCGACAACAACGACGCAACGTAGGCCGGGCCATGATGACGCGCCTTGGTAATCAAGGACAGGTCAGGCGGGATCGCGCCGCCATTGGCTGCCGATGCCGCAACGTCATTGGCAAAGGGCGACGGGAATTTATCCGCCAAAGCACCGGGGCGCGTATCGGGCTCGCCAGTTTGGCCGTTGACCGAAGGCACTTGCTTCGACGCGGCAAAGGCCTTTGCCTGTTCTTCGGTATAGCCAATCGCCATCAGGTCGCCAAAGGCAACATGACGCAGGCTGTGGCAGGCCGAGCAAACTTCGTTGTACACTTTGAAACCGCGTTGCAGTTGCGCCGTGTCCCATTTGCCGAACGCGCCATCATGGGCAAATTCGACATGCTTGGGTTCTTTGAAGAACTGGGCTTCAACCTTTGGTGCGATGGGTTCGGTGACATAGGTGTAGGCACCCATGATCAACGATACCAGCAGCCAACCTGAAAAGAACAGGCCGACCAGGAAAGATATGAGACGTACCATTATTACTTACCCCCTTAAGCCAGCGCAGCAGCGGCAGTTGGCTCGGATTTACCAAGCACAGCTTCGGTGATGCTGCCCGGCAACGGCTTTGGCTTTTCAATCATCGACACCAACGGGAGGATGATGAGGAAATGCGCAAAATAATAAGCCGATGCGAGTTGGCTCATCATGACATAGGGCTCCTCCGCCGGCGCACCGCCGAGGTAGAACAGGAACGCCATGTCAATGACCAGAACCCAGAAGAACTTACGGAACAAGGGACGATAGAGGCCCGAACGAACCGGTGAAGTATCCAACCAAGGCAGGATGAACCACACCAAAATCGACCCGAACATCGCCAACACGCCCAACAACTTCGCCGGAATGAAGAAGAAGTCCACCGTGAACGCACGCAAAATGGCGTAGAATGGCCAGAAATACCATTCAGGCACAATGTGCGCGGGCGTCGACAGCGGGTTCGCCGGAATATAGTTATCGGGGTGGCCCAACATGTTGGGCAAGAAACCCACCAAGATGGTCAGGATGATCAAGAACACGCCCAACCCGAACCCATCTTTCGATGTGTAATAGGGGTGGAACGGCACAGTATCTTCCGCGGTTTTGATTTCCACACCCGTTGGGTTTGACGAACCAGGGATGTGCAATGCCCAAATGTGCAGAATAACCGCGCCCAAAATGACGAACGGCAGCAAATAGTGCAGCGAGAAAAACCTATTCAAAGCGGCCTGGTCAGGCGAGAAACCACCCAAGAGCCACTCTTTCAAGGCCGGTCCAACCAGCGGAATAGCCTCAAACAAACCGGTAATCACCTGCGCGCCCCAGAAGCTCATTTGGCCCCATGGCAACACATAACCCATGAACGCGGTGGCCATCATCAACAAGAAGATGGTGACGCCGAGTAGCCAGATCATTTCCCGCGGTGCTTTATAGCTGGAGAAGAAGAAGCCACGGAAAATGTGGATATAAATGACAATGAAGAACATCGACGCGCCATTGGCATGCAGATAACGCAACAACCAACCGCTGTTCACATCACGCATGATGTGCTCAACGCTGTCGAATGCGACCAACGTGTTGGCGCTATAGTGCATGGCCAGAACGATGCCAGTTACGATTTGAATCATCAACGCAACGCCGGCCAAAACGCCGAAGTTCCAGAAATAGTTAAGGTTGCGCGGCACGGGGTAACCCGCACCAACGGCATTATAGACGAAACGGGGAAGCGGCAGACGATCGTCCAGCCACTTCATCACCGGTGCCTTGGGTGCATATTCTTTTGCCCAGGGAAAGCTCATTGGTGTTCTCCCTTATCCGATTTTGACGAGCGTGTCGGAAGCAAAGCTATACTCCGGCACCTTCAGGTTTGTGGGGGCCGGACCCTTACGGATGCGGCCAGCGGTGTCATAGTGCGAACCATGGCATGGGCAGAAATAGCCGCCATATTCGCCCTTATTCTCACCTTCGGCGGCGCCTAGTGGCACACAGCCCAAATGGGTGCAAACGGCCAAAGTAATCAGCCAGTTCTCATGGCCGGGAATAGTCCGTTCGGCCAACGTCTGTGGATCGCGAAGATCGGACGCAGGCGTTTTATTTGCCGCGTCGATCTCAGCCGGAAGCAGGTTGCGAACAAACAAAGGCTGCTTGCGCCAGCTGGTTTTAATCGCCTGACCCGGTTGGATGGCGCTTAAGTCCACCTCAATTGACGCTTGCCGCTGCACATCAGCAGACGGAGCCATTTGCGCGACCAGCGGTTTGACCGCCATAAGGCCACCTACGCCTGCAACACCGACGGCGGCGATGTGGATGAAGTCGCGACGACGCACGCGTTCCCCACCTTCGGTCGTAGTGCTTTCAGGAGCAGCTTGTGTATCCACAGCCATTTTCTCACCCTGTTATTTTGCAAACAGGGCCAGTAACCCTGCCCCTGTTCGCGGTTCGACATATTGGTGTGTGTGAAGGTTACAGACCAGTCACACATTTCAACCGTCCCCATAGACCCGACATATAGGTTTTGCCAACATCAAAATGCGGGTTTTGCTGCTACCTTCCCGAATGTGAAGTCTATTGCAAATACGCCACAATATCGGCAATGAACGCGCTTATGCTGCAAATCGCACTGTATCAGCCAGACATCGCCGGAAATGTGGGTGCCATCCTGCGCACTGCGGCCTGTTTCGGGGCATCTTGTTCCATTATTGAACCATGCGGTTTCGCTTTTTCGAACAAGGCACTGAAGCGCGCGGGCATGGATTACGCCGAAAATGTCGCCATCCATCGCCATGTCGATTGGGATGCGTTTGATGCGGCACGGCGGGCGGAGAGTCGCCGCATTGTCCTCATGACCGTCACCGGCGCAGTGCCGCTGACCGAGGCGACGTTTCACTCCGACGACATATTGTTAATGGGGTCAGAGGGTGCGGGCGTTCCCGCTCATGTTCATGATGCCGCCGATATGCGCGTGTTCATCCCGATGGTGGCCGGAATGCGCTCACTCAATATTTCTGTATCGGCAGGCATTGCGCTGAGCGAGGCATTGCGGCAAACCGGACAATATCCTGCCACTGGGCCATTGGAGAGAATTGCATAATGACCGACCTTATCATGGACCCTCAGCAAACCGCCGCCCGCGCATGGTTCGAAACGCTGCGGGATCGGATTTGCGCCGAGTTTGAGGCGATTGAGGCCGAGGCTGGCTCCGATGCGCGTTTCGATTATGCGCCATGGGATCGCACCGATGATGCCGGAAACCCCGAAGGCGGCGGCGGTGTTCGCGGCCAGATGAAGGGCAAAATCTTCGAGAAAGTCGGCGTCAACGTCTCCACCGTCAATGGTGCGTTCAACCCCGAATTCGCCAAGACCATCAACGGCGCGGCGGAGGATCCCAATTTCTTCGCCACTGGGATAAGCCTTGTCGCGCACATGGCCAATCCGCATGTGCCCGCCGTCCACATGAACACGCGGTTCCTGTGCACCACCAAACGCTGGTTTGGTGGCGGCGCGGATTTGAACCCGCCGATTGTGTATGATGAGGACACCGAAAGCTTTCACGCCCGCCTGCGCGCGGCCTGCACCCCTTATGGACCGGACGTGTATGAACGGTATAAGAAATGGGCGGACGAATATTTCTTCATCCCCCATCGCGGCGTCTCGCGCGGGGTTGGCGGCATATTCTACGACCATTTGGAAGTCGGCGACGACGCCGAATTCGACCGCAATTTCGCCTTTACGCAGGCCGTGGGTGAGGCATTTTTGGACGCCTTCCCCTTTATCGTCCGCCGCCGTATGGGCATGCCCTATACCGAAGAGCAGAAACAGGCGCAGCTTCGCTGGCGCAGCCTTTATGTCGAATTCAACCTGATTTACGACCGAGGGACTTTGTTCGGCCTTAAAACCGGCGGCAACATCGATGCGATTTTGATGAGCCTGCCGCCGGAGGTTAAGTGGGATTAGGTATTGACCTAATACGCCGCGCCTAACTGGCGTGGGCGGAGGCCAATTCCTGATATATGGCGATGTTCAGCGCTATAGATAATAATGTGAAGAGCATGAATACCAGCGCGAGCACCATCAACATCATGGTCGGCGCAGCGGACGCTGGTAATATTAAGCCGAACAGCATCGATAGAACTATCCACATAATCAAACCCGCGATGAACGAACCCAGCCCGACCAGCACCATTAAGCCAAAAATTTGCCATCCACTGCCCGCGGTCATGGCCCAACTGCGCCGGATATTTGTCACCGGGTTCAAGCTATCACCCAGCGCATAAACCGGCGTTAGCACATAAAGGCGTATGGTCAGGAAAAGCCCGATAATTGTGAATATAACACCCGTCCAGGCCAGTGACGGGGCCACCGATACCAACACTTGCTTGGGCAATGTTGTCGCCATTTGAATAGCA
Organism: Sphingomonadaceae bacterium; assembly: GCA_041736905.1. Classification (GTDB taxonomy): domain Bacteria; phylum Pseudomonadota; class Alphaproteobacteria; order Sphingomonadales; family Sphingomonadaceae; genus JBGSSR01. Next base: position 8,838 of record JBGSSR010000207.1, read on the forward strand.
AGCCATGCCACCACAAAGCTTGGCAAAATAACCGCCGCCAGCGCAATGGCTTGCCCTACGGTTGGGCGCTTATGATGCAGGACCAGCACATACATGGTCAGTTGCCCCAATATAAGGCCAAGATAGAGCAACACATAAATCCACCAATCGGCGGTCAGCGCGCGGGTTAATTGTTGCTCCACCAAAACCGCATTTTGCGATGTCCAAGTCACATCCGAACTGGCAAGGCGCAAAAATGCGGCGACAACTGGCAAAAACACCAATGGTCCGGCAATCGCACTGAACAAGGCCCAATTGCTTTTTAGCAGGGCGACAGCGCGCCGCCACGTCGCCATCATATCCAATTTGGCCGCTTGCCCTGTCATAACTTGCCCTTTGTTTTCATTTCCAATTGTCACCCTATTAGTAGCTTTTGCGCGGGCGGCGCAACTGCTATGGCGCATTAATGGTTTTGAATGACATCGAATGGCGGGTATCGGACGGGCTAACCGATTATCAAACCGCGCTCAACAATATGCTCGCGCGGCAGGAAGCGGTGCAGGCGGGAACGGCGCCGGAATTGGTGTGGTTACTGGAGCACCCACCGCTTTATACGGCGGGGACAAGCGCCGATGACACCGACCTGCGCGGGCCGCAATTCCCCGTTTTTGAAACCGGGCGCGGAGGAAAGCACACCTATCACGGCCCAGGGCAGCGCGTCGGCTATGTTGTGGTTGACTTGAACAAACGGCGCAAGGACGTGAAATGCTATGTCCATGCGTTGGAGGGATGGGTTATCGACGCCCTCGCCCTTTTCGGCGTTGCCGCCCGCCGCGCCGATGGGCGGATTGGCATTTGGTGCGATGACCTGAACGGGCAAGAAGCGAAAATCGGCGCGATTGGCGTTCGCATCCGCAAATGGGTGACCGCGCACGGCTTTGCGGTCAACATCAACCCAGACCTGTCGCATTTCGGCGGTATTGTGCCGTGCGGGATAGCCGAATTTCCGGTAACAAGTTTGGCGGCTTTGGGAGTGGGTGCCAGCATGGCCGATTTCGACGCCGCCTTGGCCGCCACCTATCCCGCCTTTGAACGGGCGCTTGCAGGTGCCGTCGAAAGCTGCGACATGGGGTCAAAATGACGATTAAGGGACCGAATATGCGTGTAATTTTAGGTGGCCTTGCGGTGTTGGCCCTGGCCGGATGCGGCCAATCGGGCGGCTCGGAAAAATCAGAATCCGGCGGCGGTGGCGGACAAAGCGCCAATATTGCCGAGGGCACAATTACCGACGCGATGATCGACCTATCTGCCTCCGAAGGCTATGGCGCGACCAGCACCGTGGACGAGAGTGCCCCCGTTGCTGAACCGGCCAAGGATGGCGACACGGACAAGGCGGCGGCCAAGCCCAAGGCCGAACCGCGCACGGAGCCTAAACCGAAGGTCGAGGAGGCAAAGGCCGAAACCCCTGCCCCATCCGAACCTGCTGACGCAGCCGAAGAATAAGGCCTAAGCCCTAAGTTCCCCGCCGAGTTTGGCCGCCGCCGCGACAACTTTGGCGCTGATCGCAGCAAGGTCATCGTCCGCATAGCTTTTGTCGGTTGGTTGCAGCGTGATTTCGACGGCAAGGCTTTGCTTGCCCTCGGCCACACCCTCCCCCGTGAAACGGTCGAACAAGCGCGCGGCGATGATATTCGCCTTATCCGCCCCCGCAACAACGCGCAATAAGTCACCCGCCGCCAACGTATCGTCAACGACAAAGGCGAAATCGCGCGTGACGCTTTGCAGACTTGGCGGCGCGTAGGCGGCACGAATCGGGCTGGCGGCGCGCTTGGCCGGCACGGCATCAAGGAATATTTCCGCCGCCATGACCGCGCCTTTTAGGCCGAATGCTTTGGCCGTCACGGGGTGAAGCGCGCCGAAGGCCACGACCACCTTCTGCGGCCCTTGGCGCAGCGTCGCGGATTGGCCGGGATGGAAATGCGCGCCAGCTTCGCCTAGCGACATCAACTTGCTAGCATCCAACCCAATGGCATCGCAAATTGCCATCACATCGCCTTTAATATCGAACGGCGTAAAGTTGGTCGACTTGCCCGCCTGCCAATAGCGGGGCGTTTTTTCACCCGTCAGGACAATGCCAAGTGTCAAACGCTCATCGGACGAGCCATCGGCGGCCTTAAAATAGCGCCGCCCGATTTCGAACAAGCGGATGGATTGCGCCCCACGCGACCGATTGCGCTTGGCTGCAGAGAGTAGGCCGGGCAGCAGCGACGGCCGCATGACTTTCAGGTCTTCGGAAATCGGATTGGCCAGTGACCAATCGCCGCCGCCGAACGCATCGGCGTCCTTTTGCGGCAGAAATGACCAATTGACCGCCTCATTCAACCCACAAGCCGCCGCCGCGCGACGGGCTTTGCGTTCGATCAACTGCACAGGCGTCGCCGTTGGTTTCGCCACACCGGGGATGCGGGGCAGCGGCGCGGAGGGCAACTTATCGAGGCCAACCATACGCACAATGTCGCCGACAATATCCTGCACAAACAGGACATCGCGCCGCCATGTCGGCGGAGTCACTTGCCAGTCGGCGGTAACAGTGAAGCCCAAAGCTTTGAGAACACTACGCTGCTCATCGGGCGCGACCTGCATACCGCCCAAGGTGGCGCACATTGCGGGGTCATAAGCAAACGTCGGTTGCGCCACCGGGGCCGCGCCTTCACGCCGCACATCACTGGCCACACCGCCGCAGTGGGTAAGGACGAGGTGCGTGGCAATCGCCAGTCCATCGTCAAGGAAAGCGGGGTCCACGCCGCGCTCAAAGCGTTGCCGCGCGTCGCTGGTCAATTGCAGCGCCTGCCCCGTGCGCGCAATGCTCGCGGGGTCGAAATAGGCGCATTCGATGAGCACATCGGTGGTGGTTTCCGCCACGCCCGAATGCTCGCCGCCCATCACGCCGCCGATGTCGTGAACCATCGCCGCATCGGCGATGACCGTCATTGCGTCGGTGAGCGCGTAGGTCTTGCCGTTGAGCGCCAACACTTCCTCACCCGCAGCCGCCTCTCGCGCGGTGAGTGTGCCGGTGAGTTTCGCGCGGTCATAGACGTGCAAGGGGCGGCCCAAATCCACGCTGACATAATTGGTAATATCGACCAACATCGAAATCGGGTTCTGCCCAATGGCGGTCAGGCGTTTCGCCATCCATTCGGGGGCCGCGCCGTTGGTGACGCCGGACACATTCTGCGCAAAGAAAGCGGGGCAGCCATCACGGTCCGTGATTGCAATATCGGGCAAGCTGCCATCACCCGTTATGGGCGATAGGCTGTCCATGCCATAGACTTCGGCCAAGGGGCGCAACGTCCCCATGCCCGCCGCCGCCAAGTCACGCGCAATCCCGCGCACCCCCATACAATCGGCGCGATCAGGGGTGACGGAAACCTCAATCACCGGATCATCCAGCCCCGCATAGTCGGCATAGCTTGCCCCCACTGGCGCGTCATCGGGCAGTTCGATGATGCCATCATGGCTTTCCCCGATGCCCAGTTCATCCTCCGCGCACATCATGCCAAAGGATTCCACATCGCGGATTTTCGCGGCCTTCAATGTGAAATCGAGGCCCGGCACATACGTCCCCGGCGGCGCGAAAACGCCCTTCAGACCAGCACGGGCATTGGGGGCACCGCACACAACTTGCCATGGCTCGGCGGACCCATCCGCGACCTTCAACAATTGCAACTTGTCCGCATTGGGATGCGGGCCAGCCTCCAAAATCTCAGCCACGCGGAACGGGCGGATGGCATCGGCGGGGTTTTCAATCCCCTCCAATTCCAGCCCGATGGCGGTCAGTTTTTCGGTGATGGCGGTCAGGCTCGCGTCCGTATCAAGGTGCGTTTTCAGCCAGCTTAAAGTGAACTTCATGCCGAAACCCCCCCGCTCAACGTGGGCATTTGCAGCGCATTAAACCCGTAATGCTTCATCCAGCGCAAATCGCCGTCAAAGAAAGCGCGCAAATCGTCCATGCCGTATTTCAACATGGCAAGCCGGTCGATGCCGCAACCAAACGCAAAACCTTGCCACTCATCGGGGTCGAGGCCGGCGGCGGCGATGACTTTGGGGTGGACCATCCCGCTGCCCAAGACTTCCATCCAGCCATGGCCGGCGTCGTCGCCCGACCCGCCAATGACGCGGCGACCCCTTTCCTGTTTATAGCCCACGTCAACTTCCGCACTGGGTTCGGTGAACGGGAAGTACGATGGCCGCAAGCGAAGAGTAATATCATCGCGCTCAAAATAGGCGGACAGGAAGGTTTCCAGCGTCCATTTCAGATGCCCCATATGGATGCCCTTATCAATGACCAGCCCCTCCACCTGATGGAACATCGGCGTGTGGGTGGCGTCTGAGTCTGACCGATAGGTGCGGCCCGGCGCGATGATGCGGATCGGTGCGCCGTTCGCCACCATCGCACGGATTTGGACAGGCGAAGTGTGCGTGCGCAATAACATGTCGCGGCCCTGCCCGTCCTTTTCCGCGAAATAGAACGTGTCGTGCATCGCCCGCGCCGGATGCGTTTCTGGAATATTGAGAGCC
>JBGSSR010000222.1:0-6107 GCA_041736905.1 Sphingomonadaceae bacterium
GTCCAATGCGGTCACGGCCCAACCAGCGGCGGCGAGTTGCATCGCTTTGCCGCCCGGCGCGGCGCAGACATCGAGCGCACGTCCTTTCCCGCCGCCCAACAACCGCGCAGGAAGTGACGCCGCCAAATCCTGCACCCAAAACGCCCCCTCGGTAAAGCCGGGAAGATGCTCAACCGCGCGGCCGCGTTGAATGCGGACATGGCACGGGGCCATTGAAACACCCTCATTCTCAGCCGCCCAAGCCTGCGCCACCGCATCATCGGCGAATGTCAAATCCAACGGCGGCGGTTCGGCCAGCGCCATCCGCGCCGCCTCCACTTTTTCCTCACCCCATGTGTCCCACCACCGGTTCAGCGCAGCTTCGGGTAGGGCAGGCGTCATGGGCAGCACCGCGCCGCTTTTGTTTAGAGTGGACAAAACGCCATGCGCCAAGCGCTTTGGCCCGCCATCCAACAACGGCAGGCTAGTCGCGATAATCGCGTGCATCGGCGTGCCAAGGCGCAGCTTCTGCGCCAATGCCATGCGTAACACCATGCGCACCTTCGCATCGTCGGCCAGAGGATGCTGCATCACGGAATCGATTAGGCCATCCAATCGCCCCTGCCACCGCAACACTTCGCCGACAATGGCCAGCGCCAACCCCGCATCGGCGGGCTCCAGTTTGCGCGTCTGCCGCGCCGCGATTTGGTCTAGTGGCTCGCCACGTCGGTAAATTGCGTCGAGCATGTTGAGCGCGGCAAGGCGCAATGGCACTCCGGGCAGGTGCATGGGATTGGGGCGTGCGGTTCGCCCAGTATTTGAAGGGGGTGTGTTCATGCCAAACCCCCTAGCAGAATTTGCGGATATGCCTATATCTCATGCTATGACCAAACCAATGCCCCGAATGACAAAGCGCCCCGCGCACCTGAACGCGCCCGCGCATTTGTCGCCCAACACGCCCGTGCCCACGCCTTCGCCCGCCGCGAAGGACACGCCAAAGGACGCGCGCGACGCCACACGTTATGGCGATTGGGAACTGAAGGGGATTGCGGTTGATTTTTAGTCGATTGATTCTAAAGTTAAAAAACGCTCGCCGGCGTCTTAATGTGCAGCACACACAGATTTTACATTTCCCATTGCAACCAAATCGTTCGAACTGCATTGTCTTTCCTGCAATCTGCAATGGATTGCGAAGGGGGCTAAACCGGGCAAGTAATGGACGTTCAATTTTCCAACACCAATGATAATCCACCGCTGGATAAAGGTGCTGCGGGTGCGGGTCTTGGTACCGTGGCGGTGCCCGATGAAATCACCGACATTTATCGTTTTGCTCCCGTTGGCATTGGGCTGTTCAGCCTTGATTACCGCTATCTGCGCGTGAATGCCCGCATGGCCGTGTTTAACGGAATGCCGATGGAGGACCATATTGGCCGCTCCGTTGAAGAAGTCGTCCCTGACGTCGCGGATAAAACCCGCGCGCGGATTGACGATGTAGTGGCGATGAAGGCCGCTTTGCCGCGCCGTGTGATTGAGCGGACGAACCCCATAACCGGCGAAACTGGAGCTTTTGCCGTCTACTGGTATCCGGTTTTTGATACCAATGGCGATGTGCAGGCCGTGGGCGTTATTGCCGAAGATATCACCGAGGCGCGCAAGCATGAATTGATGCTGCGCCACGTCGCGCGTGAATTGCAACATCGCGTGCGCAACACATTGGCCAATGTCGTAGCGCTGGTCGATCAAGCGACGCGCAGCACGCATAGCGCGGCGGGTGCGCTATCCATTTTGAAAAGCCGCATTGGCGCGCTGGCCAAAACGCATGGCCGTTTGACCGAGGAAAATTGGAGCACAACGTCACTGACCGCTTTGGTGCGACAGGAATTGACCGATGTGTACGGCGATAAGGCGGTGGCTTTTGATGGGCCGGACATTCAAATGACCGCACAGACCGCGCTGGCCTTTTCCATGGCGCTGCACGAAATGGCGGCCAATGCGATGCATTATGGCGCGTTATCGGTTGGGTGCGGGCATATTGATTTGCAATGGCATTTGGAGCGGGATGAGACGGGGGAGAAGTCCTGCGACTGGCTGGTGTTCCATTGGAAAGAAACCGGCGGCCCTGCCATTTGCCCCGACCGGACGCCCGGATTCGGTACGCGGTTAATTGATGCGAGCATTAAGACATCGCTGAATGGGCAAATGCAACGCTATTGGGATGAGGATGGATTGCGGTATCATTTCCGCCTGCCGCTCAAATTGTTGACCGGCGCATAAAACAAAAAAAGCGGCGCGCAAAAAATGACACGCCGCCTATACCACTTCAACCTAGATCATTTCAATTTGTTGATAAGGTCCATGAGGCTGTCAGGAACGGCTTCCTCTACCGTTGCTTGAAAGCTTTGGCGCAAGGCTTGTGTCAACGCATCGCTGTCCGCTGCCGTAATACCGTCAGCAGACACCTGCATTTTGGCCCGATCGCTTGATGGGCCATTGTGTTCAGCAGGATGGGGAAAGGCGGTTGGCAAAGTCATGGTTCCAAATAATATCTCATTATACCGAACGGTCGCCCAAATGGTGCGATCCGCCCCGTGGTGTTGGCTATCGAAGGCATAACCATTCATAAGCCAATCGGTTCCGATACATCCCCCTAAAAAAAGGAATTGTCGTTCTCAATTATCACAATATTGCTGATATGCAATAATTTTGGTTTCGGTGAAGCAACCAATTCAAGACAGACGCGTTGATATAGTGGATCGCCGTGCGCGAGGGCCATCTTGCCAATTGGCTGCGATGACCCCACATGACGATATGAGAATTGAAAGCGTGAGGGAAATTTATGACAGAGACCAGCCTGGGCGCACAACTGGCCCCGCATTTGCCTTATGTTCGTCGCTATGCACGGGCATTGACAGGAAATCAGATGGCAGGTGACCGTATTGTGCGCGCAACGTTGGAGGCGATTGTCGCCGCGCCGGATGAATTTCCCCGCGACGTAAGTCCACGCGTTGGCCTGTATAGCCTGTTCGAAACCCTTTGGCAGGCAAGCCATGATGCGGGCGGCGATGACGCCCTTGCCGCCGCCTCCAGCAACACCGATTTGGCGGTGCAAAGCCGGCTTTCCGCCATCACGCCGGTATCGCGCCGCGCGTTGTTGCTGACCACGATGGAGGGTTTTACCCACGCCGAGGCCGCGCAATTATTGCGCGTGGAGGAGGATGAGGTTGCCGATTTGGTGCAAGTCGCTCTGTCCGATATCGGTGGCAAAAGCCCGGCGCGTGTCCTGATTATCGAGGATGAACCGATGATCGCGATGGACATTCAGGACATCGTTGAGGACACTGGTCATATTGTGACCGGCATTGCCTCCACCCGCGATGAGGCCGTGCGCCTTTACGGTGAAACGCCGCCTGATTTGGTGCTAGCCGACATCCAATTGGCGGATAACAGCTCCGGCATTGATGCCGTTAATGACATGTGGGCAACCCGCCCCGTGCCGGTGATTTTCATCACGGCCTTCCCCGAGCGTTTGCTGACCGGTGAAAAGCCAGAGCCTGCGTTCTTAATTACCAAGCCATTTCAACGAACGGCGGTGCAAGTGGCGATGGCACAAGCGCTGTTTTTTCATGGGACGGAACAAAGCTAAGTTGTTATCGTTATCTTTGTGAAACTAAAACAACCACAAGGAGTCGGCGATGAAACATTATGATGACCATGACGAACTGACCGAAACTGAGGCAAGCGGCGGGGTGAAAGTCCACGCCATGCGCTATGTTTTGGGCATATCTTTGGTGTTGGCGATTGCATTGCTAACTATCATATGGACCACCGGCGGCTTATAATTGTCGTATAAGATCAATTGCGTGGATGGCTAAGAAAACCTTATACTTAGCCGAGAAAGGGGGTAATTTGCATGACATACAGCACTGAAAATGCTCCCCAGACCGATGTCGCGCAAGTCGATCTGTCGTTAAGCGATGACGAATTCCGAGCCAAATTGGCTGAGGTGCTGCCGCAACTTCGCGCCTTTGCCCGCTCGCTGACGTCTGCGCGGCCCGATATGGCCGATGATCTGGTGCAGGACGCGTTGCTGCGCGCATGGACGGCGCGGGCCAAGTTTCAACAGGGCACCAATTTTCGCGCATGGATGTTCGTCATCCTGCGCAACCTGTTCCTGTCCGAAATGCGGCGCAACAAATTTCGCGGCGAATGGAATGATTTGACCGCAGAGAAAAAACTGGTCGCTGAGGCGTCGCAGGAACGGCATATTGAACTCTCGGACCTGCAACGTGCGCTGTCCATGTTGCCCTTGGGGCAACGTGAGGCGCTGATTTTGGTCGGTGCGGGTGGGTTTTCGTATCAGGATACGGCCGAGATTACGGGCGTGGCCGTTGGCACCGTCAAAAGCCGCGTTGCGCGTGCACGCACCGCGTTGGAAGAGATTTTGGCGGGAGATCAACCGCTGCCCGCCACGGGCCAAGCGCCTGGCACCAGCCACCCCATTGAGGAAATTATGGAGCGGCTGGACGCCATCGCCGATGGTGGCGAAGACCCCGGCATACGGGTGGAGTAAGCCCTCCCGTTAGAAACTCAAATGAACGCCCAATCGGATATCACGCCCCGCCATGGGAACGAAATCCTTGGTAAAGCTGGCATGACGCCGGGCCTCTACATCGAAAATATTGTCCGCCGACAGGATAATCAGGCTTTCCTTATCATCACCCAAAAACTTCCAGCCTAGCGACAGATTGACGACGGTATAGCCATCGGTCGCGGTTTCATATTCGGCGATGCGGTTTTGATCATTCGCCCATTCGACCTCTGCGCCCGCGCGGAAGTCGCCGACATGCGCGTCAACGCCGCCCAACAGGCGCAGCGGCGGGATGCGCGGAACATCGCCGTTGTTCCCTTTAAGGTCAGCGCGCACATAATCGGCAACGCCATGTGCCTCCAACTTCACGCCATCGCGTTCAAAGAAAATCCATCCGAAATCGACCTCAAAACCGGTATAACGCGCGCCGCCCTGCCGATATTCATACACGGGCAGGCCGTCCTCTTCTTCGCCCGTTGGCACTTCGTAGATATAGTTGGAAAAATCGCTGTGATAGGCGGCGGCGGAAATGTGGAATGGGCCAGTGCCGCCGCGCAGATACACCTCGACGCCATTGCTTTTTTCAGTCGCCAAATTGGGGTTGCCAATTTCAAACGCCGATGTCGCAATGTGCGGGCCATTGGAGAAAAGTTCCTCCGCCGTGGGTGAACGCTCGCTGTGGGAGACGTTGATGCCGGCTTTCAGGAACGGGGCAAATTCATAGGCGATCCCGAATGCACCCGACACGGTATCGAAATCGCGGCTCAATGTGGCGGTGACATAGGCGGCGTGGTCGTACCGGACGGAGCCTTCTAGACTCAATTTACCCATTGTGACTTCTTGCAACGTGAACAGGCCGAAGCTTTTAAGGTCATTGGCGGGCACAAACGCCTCCGCGCCGATGGCTTCAAAATTGCGGGACACGAATTGCCCGCCGGTGACCCCGCGCCAGCCGCCGCGTGTCGCTTGTTTCAATTCCAAACGGCCTTCCCAGCCGTCAGAGTTGAAGACCGTGCCAACCTCTTCGCCTTCAAATTCGGTGTGCGTGTAGTTGGCATAGCCGATGCGCAAATTGACAGCGTCAATCACACTGCCCTGTGGCATCCAGCTACCACGGAAATCGCCGCGCACTTGGCGCATGTCGATGGAGACGGATTCTTCGCCATGGGCCTCACCTTCGGCCTCGGCTTCCTCTTCTTCGCCATGCGCATGTTCTGCGCCGGGCCGGGCGGGGACACCATAGCGTGTGTCATAGACGCCAGCGGAAAAGCCAAAGCTCAATTTGTCCGTAACAACGCCAAGTCCAACGCCTGCGGTATAGGTTTCCGTGGCGCTATTCGGAATACGCCCGCGAAGGCCAGCGGCCTCGGTCAATTCGGCGGCTTCCTCATCGTGTCCTTCCTCCGCCTCAATCGCGGCATCGGCGAGCAAGTCGGCGCGAAGGCCGGGGGCATAGACGAACCCGCCGGTGCGCAAATCATTGGTCTTGCGGTAGCTACCATCGACATGCAGAACCATGACGGGGCCAAGCGCCACGTCC
>JBGSSR010000228.1:0-4672 GCA_041736905.1 Sphingomonadaceae bacterium
TGGCCGCCTCATCACCCCGCCCTTGGGCGGCACGATCTTACCCGGCATCACCCGCGATTCGATTTTGCAATTGGCGCGCGAGGAAGGCTTAACCGTTGACGAGGCCCCCTATGCCATCGACCAATGGGCCGCCGACGCCGCGTCCGGCGCGCTGACAGAGGTATTGGCGTGCGGGACGGCGGCGGTGGTGACCCCTGTTGGCTGTGTCAAACGGGCTAGTGGTCCGGATATCGTTATCGGTAACGGCGGCACAGGCAGCATGACCGAACGGTTGAAAGCGCGCCTCACCGGCATTCAACGCGGGGAGCAGCCCGATACCCATGGGTGGGTGCGCGCACTATAATTTTTGCACATTCTCCCCTTGCAGACGGGAGGGAAGGTCGCTAAACGGCCCTCCTTGGCGCGATTCATGTCACGCCAAAAGGTACGGAACGGATGGGGCGGATACCCCCATCTTATTGGGGTGTCGCCAAGTGGTAAGGCAGCGGCTTTTGATGCCGCCATTCGCAGGTTCGATCCCTGCCACCCCATCCACCTTTTTGTCCGATACACTAAGCAATTGAACTAAAGTCGGCATCGACTCCGGCGCGCGGCGTCGGCTATCCTCGCCTCCTTATGGGAGAGTGATGATGCCAGCCACCGAAACCGCAACCCAAACCGCAACCTACGCCGCCGATTATGCCGCCAGTCTGGCCGATCCTGACGCCTATTGGTTGAACGCCGCCGGTGCGTTGGCGTGGGAGCGCGCGCCGACCACGGGGTGGAGCGATGGCGAAGGCTGGTTCGCTGATGGCATCATGAACACCTGCCACAACGCCGTGGACCGCCATGTGGAGGCCGGACGTGGGAACCAAGCGGCGCTGATCTACGAAAGCGCGGCGACGGGGGCGACCGCGACCTACACTTATGCGCAATTGCTAACCCAAGTCGCCCGCACCGCCGGAATGCTCAGCGGATTGGGCGTGGCCAAGGGCGACCGCGTGGTCATTTATATGCCGATGATACCCGAAACCGTGTTCGCGATGCTCGCCTGTGCCCGATTGGGCGCGGTGCACAGCGTGGTATTCGGCGGGTTCGCTGCGCCGGAGCTCGCCAAGCGGATTGACGATGCGACGCCCAAGGTTCTGCTCATGGCATCGTGCGGGATAGAGGGGACGAAGGTGGTTCCATACAAGCCGCTCGTTGACCATGCGTTGGACCTTGCTGAGCATAAGATCGACCGCGTGGTCGTATTCCAACGCCCGCAAGGCACCGCCGAAATGATCGAACCGCGCGATCTGGATTGGGCCGAGGCTATGGCCGACGCGCCCGCCGTCCCTTGTGTTCCCGTTGCCGCGACCGATCCGCTCTATATCCTTTACACCAGCGGCACGACCGGCGCGCCCAAGGGCGTGGTTCGGCAAAACGGCGGCCATGCGGTGGCGCTCACTTGGAGCATGGGGGCGGTCTATGACCTGAAACCCGGCGAAGTATTCTGGGCCGCGTCCGATGTCGGTTGGGTCGTGGGGCATAGCTATATCGTCTACGGCCCGTTGCTGTTCGGGGCGACCACGGTGCTGTTTGAAGGCAAGCCAGTGGGCACGCCCGACGCCGGCACCTTCTGGCGCACCATTGCCAAGCATGATGTGCGCGTGTTCTTCACCGCGCCGACGGCCATCCGTGCGGTGCGCAAAGAAGATCCCGATGCGGCGTTTTTGCACGACATAGGCACGGCGAACCTGCGCGCATTGTTTCTGGCTGGCGAGCGGGCCGACCCCGATACCATCCATTGGGCGGAGGAGCACCTAAAGCTGCCCATTATCGACCATTGGTGGCAAACGGAGCTTGGCTGGCCCGCGCTGGCGACCTGCATGGGGCTGGGCGACACACGGCGTTTGGCGGGCAGCGCGGGCTTTCCCGTGCCCGGTTTCCAATTTGCGATATTGGATGAAGGCGGCCAAGTCCTGCCCGCTGGCGAAACCGGCGCAGTAACCATCAAATTGCCGATGGCACCGGGCGCCTATACGACGCTTTGGAACAATCCCGATGGCTATGCGAAAAGCTTTGCCACTTTCCCTGGTTACTATGAGACCGGCGATGCGGGGACCATCGACGCCGATGGCTTCGTCCATGTCATGGGGCGCACGGATGATATCATCAATGTTGCGGGGCACCGGCTTTCGACGGGGCAAATGGAGCAAATCCTTGCCACTCATCCAGCAGTGGCCGAATGTGCGGTCATTGGCGCGGATGATGCGCTCAAAGGGATGATCCCCATGGGCTTCGTCGTGTTGAAATCGGGCCAAGCGGCGGGCCAAGACATAGAGCGCGAGGTGGTCAAACTGGTCCGCGACGAACTCGGCCCCGTGGGCGCGTTTAAGAACGTACATGTGGTGGCTGCGCTGCCCAAAACACGCTCGGGCAAAATCCTGCGCGCGACGTTGCGGAAATTGACCAATGGTGAGGATGTGACGGTGCCGCCCACGATTGAGAACCCCGATGTGCTGACCGATATTCGGCGGGCCTTGGCGGATGGCGCGGGCGTGTAATTGGCCCGTTGGTTCGCAACTTTTTGCGCCGCTGGTCGTTTGGGGATAAACCCGATGTCCAACGCACAAAAGGATGACCACGCCATGCGCCTCTTTGCCCTTATTCTGGCCTCCACCGCTGCCGCCGCTTGCGCCGCCACGCCGATGGTGCAGGCACAAACGACCGCCTCCGCCCCTGCCGCCGCGGCGTTTACCCTTGGCGCTTTGCCCTATGCCATGGATGCGTTGGAGCCAGCGATTGACGCGCAAACCATGACCATTCACCATGGCAAGCATCACCAGGCCTATGTTGATAATCTCAACAAGGCGGTGGCGGCCAATCCGGCGTTGCAGGGCCTTAGCCTAAAGCAGCTTGTCGCGGGTGCGGGCCAATATGGCGCGGCGGTGCGCAACAATGCGGGCGGGCATTGGAACCATAATTTCTTCTGGGATAGCATGGCTCCCGTCGGCCAAACTGGCATGGCCTCACCCGAACTGGCCGCCGCGATTGATGCGCAATTTGGCAGCATGGACGCCTTTAAGGCCGAATTTGCGAAGGCGGGCTTGGGCCGTTTCGGCTCTGGCTGGGTCTGGTTGACCGTCGGCGCCGATGGCAAGCTGGCGATTAGCTCCACCGCCAATCAGGACAATCCGCTGATGGACGTGGCCGAGGTGAAGGGCATGCCGATTTTGGGCAATGATGTTTGGGAACACGCCTATTACCTCAAATATCAAAACCGGCGCGGCGATTATCTGTCGGCGTGGTGGCAAGTGGTGAATTGGGATGTCGTCTCCGCCCGCTTTGCCGAGGCGACGGCCAGATAGGTATGGACGGCGGGCGTGGTGAATATCACGCCGTCTGTTCCGCCTCCACCTGTGCCTCCCGCGCGACCGCCCGTTGAAACGCGGGCAGGGCCTCTATCGCGGCGCGGTGGCGGGCAATCGCGGGAAAGGGGGACAGGTCAAATTCGCCTTTTTCCGCCGTGGTGTAGCACCAGTAGAAATAGACATCGAGTATCGACCAATCGCCATACCAGAACGGCTGCTCGGTCAAGCGCGCCTCCAATTGTTGCAGGCATGGGGCGATTAGCTCTTTGCCCCGTTCGCGCACTGGGGCCGGATCGCCGATGGTCCATCGGACGGGCATCATATTCGCGCGCACATAGGGGTGCCAGACCGAGGACAGCCAGAACAGGTCGGAATGAATCTGCGCCCGCTCCCACGCCGTTTTGGCGGCGGGGAGCAACCCCGCATCGGGAAATGCCTCATGCAGCCAAAGCTGTATCGCCGCATTTTCGGACAGCAATTGCCCATCGACCAACAGGGCCGGAACCTTCCCGCGTGGGTTCAATGCGCGATACTCGGGCCGCATATGCGCGCCCTTCATCAAATCCACCATGATCGCGGTATAGTCCGTGCCAACATGCTCCAACGCGGTCATTGCGACGCGCGAGCAGGCGCGGGGGAAGAAGTATAATGTCAGATCCATGGGCATTCTCCTATTCGGCGGTCCAGCCGCCGTCGATTATCATGCTGGTTCCGGTCATCAATGCGCTGGCTTCGCTGGCCAAGAATACGACTGCGCCCATCAGGTCCTGCACCTGCCCAATGCGGCCGAGTTTGATTTTGGACAGCACTGAGGCCTTAAACGCGGCATCCTCAAACATCGGTTGGGTCAGCGGGGTTTCGATGAAGGTCGGCGCAATGGTGTTGCTTCGGATGCCATGCGGGGCGAGGTCCAACGCCATCGCTTTGTTCATCCCCTCCAACCCCCATTTCGACGCGCAATAGAGCGCGCGATTGGGGCCGCCGACATGGCCCATTTGGCTGCTGATATGGATGAGGCTGCCGGTGGTTTTTTCGGCCAGCATTTGCTTGACGCAGGCCTGCGCCACAAAGAACGCGGATTTCAGGTTCAGGTCCATGACCGCGTCATAGTCCGCCTCATCCGCCTCCCACATGGGTTTGGGGCGGTTGGTGCCGGCATTGTTGACCAGAATATGGAACGCAGGGCGGCTGGCGAAGAAATCGGCGACGGCGGAGAGATCGGACACGTCCAAGGTTGCGGCCACCGCACCTTTGCCAATCGCCGCTGCACCCGCTTCTATCTCACCGGCGGAGCGCGCGACCAAGTTCACCTCTGCCCCCGCATCGGCCAGCGCAGC
>JBGSSR010000248.1:0-6089 GCA_041736905.1 Sphingomonadaceae bacterium
CTGGGCGCTGGCACTATCATCGGCAGCGGCACCGTGTCCAACCGCGATGCGAACGGCGGGCCGGGCAAGCCAGTGGCCGAAGGCGGCGCGGGCTATAGCTGCATCGCGGAACTCCGCACGGTGGAAACCATCCAAACCGGCTCCCCAACCACGCCCTTTATGAAAGCGGGCGATACCGTGCGGATTGAGATGAAGGACGCGGCGGGGCATTCCATCTTTGGCGCGATTGAGCAGGACGTGGTGGCGGCCTAAACGCAGAAAAAAAAGGGCGCTACCATCGCTGGTAACGCCCCTTTTCATTGGGTGTGGGGTGTAATTCGGGAGACTTAGGCGACCCGTACTTCCATCGCCTCTTCGGCGTCCACGTCGCGCAAGACATAGCCGCGACCCCAGACGGTTTCGATGTAACTATCTCCACCGCACGCCAGCGCCAATTTCTTGCGCAGCTTACAAATGAAGACGTCGATAATTTTGAGTTCGGGTTCGTCCATGCCGCCATATAGGTGGTTCAGGAACATTTCCTTGGTCAGGGTCGTGCCCTTACGCAGCGACAACAGTTCCAGCATCGCATATTCTTTGCCGGTCAAGTGGACGCGGTTGCCATCGACCTCAACGGTTTTGGCATCCAAGTTCACGGCCAATTTGCCGGTGCGGATAACCGATTGTGAGTGCCCCTTTGAGCGGCGCACAACGGCGTGGATGCGGGCGACAAGTTCCTCACGGTGGAACGGTTTGGTCACATAATCATCGGCACCAAAGCCGAACGAGCGCACTTTGCTGTCCATTTCCGAAATACCGGACAGGATCAGCACGGGCGTTTGAATCTTTGCCACACGCAATTTCTTCAACACGTCATAGCCATGCATATCGGGCAAATTCAGGTCGAGCAGGATGATGTCGTAATCATATAATTTGCCCAGATCGAGGCCTTCTTCGCCCAAATCGGTCTGATAAACATTGAACCCTTCGGTCGTTAGCATCATTTCAATGGCTTTCGCCGTCGTTGGTTCGTCTTCGATTAGCAGCACGCGCATTTGGCAGCCCCTCTGTTATAAAATCCAATGTGACCCGTTCCGTCGCACCCCTGCTAACGAGCTGGGCATGACATTAACCATGAAAGATATGAACTGAAAAGGTTAATTTTGCGTTAAGCCGCGTAAATCCACGAGTCGCGGCTCATCGATGTGCCATAAGTGACTCAATTCTGCGGTTTTTGGGGTAGCGGAATAGGGTTAAAAAATTTCCGCCATTTTGGTTTGGACGGCCAAATTTTGGAAGATGGCGGTGGTTGGGTTAACCCCGTTCCGCCGAAACGCCAATTTCACCATTACCGCTTGCCAGCCAAAGCCTCCTGCGCTATCGGCGGCATCGCTCACTTTGGTGAGATGCAGGAGCGTAGCTCAGTTGGTAGAGCATCGGTCTCCAAAACCGAGGGCCGTGGGTTCGAGTCCCTCCGCTCCTGCCATTTTCATACCGCGCATGAAAATGGTCCCCTGCATTTTTGTTATGGGTCGGTGGCTCGCTAACTCCACACGACGGATAGCTGGTAAAGCGCAATCAACCAAACCAAACACCCCATCACGACGCGGCGGCTTCGTACAAATATCGCCAATAAGCTGACGGGGAAGAATGACCAGGTGATAATCATGGTACGCACTGTGGTTGCGGACGCCATGCCAGATAGCGCCACGACGGTGACAAGTAGCACTATATTGCATACCAAAATGCCGCCCAAGACTTTGCGATAATGTCGGTCAAAATGGTCGTCTATGTTATCCCAATCACCATCGGGGAAAACCAAGGACGCAGACACATAATAAATCGCCGTGACGACAAACCCGCCAAACAACGTGGGCCAATTCACCGGCACCAAATCGCGTATGGCCCATCCATACATCCAGAATGTCACCACATCGCACGACACAAATAGGCCAAGCAAAGCCGTTGGCCAACCAATGCGGACCTGATGACTGGCCTTCAGCGCGCGGGCCAAGCCGCCCAATCCCTCGGCCAGAGCCAAGCCGAGCAGCAAGCCGAACAGTGAGAAGATAAATTCAAAACCGCTCATTCATGCCCCCTTTGCGCACGAAATCACAATTTCAACCTGCGTCGCACGAACCATCTGATACCGAAGAATACGGGGATCACGGCCACGGCCATCCCCGTTTCCACGGACAACGGCCAATATTTCTGCGCCCCTTTTAGCAGGAACCCAATGAGACCAATGGCGTAATAGGTCATGGCGATGGAGGATAATCCCTCCACCAAATGTTGCAATTCGACCTGCCGCGTGGTGCTTTTGTCCATAGAGGCAAGCATCGAAGTGTTTTGGTCCTGCAACTGCAAATCGACGCGGGTGCGGAGCAGATTGCTCGCCTGTTCAATGCGCGCGGACAAAGTATCCAACCGCTGCGTAAACGATGCACACGTGCGCAGCGCGGGCAACATCCGCCGTTCGGTAAAGTCGGTCAGGCTTTGGAATGCGGGTAATGCGCGTGGGGCTAGTTGCTCCAAACGGTCCTGCACAATTTGGCCATAAGCCGCCGTCGCGCTCATCCGGTAAGCCGTGTGCGACCGCAACGCCGCGGCGTCGGCGGCGAGTTGCATCAATTGTTCCAACGTCGCACGGTCATCGTCATCGGCGCGCCCTTGGCTGGTGAGATGCGTTAGCGCTTGCTCCAATGCATTCAGCCGCGCGCCCTCTTCTTGGGCCATGGGCAGGCCAAGCAGCGCCATGTTGCGGTAATTGCCCAATTCCTGCAACCGTTGCACTATTCGGCCCAAGTCGGCGGGATGCATGCCGTTGGCGGCGAGCACCAAATGGCCGTAGCCGTCGGCCTCATGAATGCGAAAATCCGACCACAGCCGCGCATCGTGCAAGTGGCAGCTAACAATCTCTGCTTCATTCAACGCCAATGTTTTCAACTTTTGCGCGGCCGCCCTCTCATTTTGGACAATGTGCAATTGCACCGCGCGGATGACATCGCCGGGCAACTCATCCATAAGGGCTAGCGCGTCCGCGCCAAAAGGTTGCTGCCCCGCCGGTCTCTTACCATGGGCGATGAGGGTTAGCGTGGTTGCCTCGCTATGGCGTTCCCACATCCAACGGGACTGAGTGACAAAATCGCCGGAAATATGGCGGCCAAATGGCAATTGCGCCGCCGTCCTTTTTAGCAGCACCTCTTGCTCCGCCGCGCGCTGCTCCGCCGTGACAATCCGCACCACCTGCATCACTTCGCACGGTGCGGCGAGCGGCGGCATTTGCCGCAAGTGCATTTCCGAAATCACCTGATGCCGAAGCGGATGGTTTTTTAGCATGATGTGTCGATGACCTTCCCCAAGGCTGGAAAGTGACAAAATCATTGGACGATGGCAAGTGCCCATTGGGCACATCATGCTAAGTCCATGGCTTTCCCGCTTGCAATTGCGGGTTTAGGGTTTTATTGGCCACTGCATTCCCTATATTCGGACAGGAAACGCTCTCGGCCCATCAGCCGGAGCGATTGGCCCTACCCGAAAGTCGGGCCGAATAACGGAACACTTTTCGCCGTGGCGACGCGGCATAACGCAGGACATTCGCACATGGCAAAGTTCAATCCTGGCAAATTCATCGAAGAAGTTCGCCAAGAAGCCCGCCAAATCAGCTGGCCCACATGGCCCGAAACGGTGCAGACCGCGATTATGGTCGGCATTTTCGTGGCGATCCTTGCCGTGTTCTTTTTGGGCGTGGATTCGATTTTCAACGCGATTGTCGGCTTGCTGCTCGATTTGGCGAAGTAATCCACCCTAGAATTTTTTGGCGACGGGGCGACCCGACGATATAGCATAATAAGAGAGATTCACATGGCACGCTGGTACATCATCCACGCTTATTCCGGATTTGAGAATAAGGTGCGTGAAGCAATTTTGGGCGAAGCAGAACGCCTGGGCCTTGAGCCCTTGGTTGAAGCGGTTGAGGTTCCCACCGAAACCATTACCGAGGTAAAGCGCGGCAAAAAGGTGCAAACCGAGCGTAAGGTTATGCCCGGATATGTGCTGGCCAAATTGCACATGACCGATGATGTCTATCACTTGGTGAAGAACACGCCAAAGGTTACCGGCTTCCTTGGCAATGGCGCGAAACCACAAGCGATTAGCGAGCGCGAAGCCGCCCGTTATTTCGGCAACCGCGAAAAACAAGCCGCCGAACCGAAAATGCAAATCAGCGTCGATTACGAAATCGGCGATTCCGTCAAGGTTCTGGGCGGACCCTTCGCCAGCTTCTCCGGCATGGTCGAGGAACTCGACGTCGACAAGAGCCGCGTGAAGGTATCCGTATCCATCTTTGGCCGCGCAACGCCGGTGGAATTGGACTTTGAAGAAGTCGAATTGATTAAGTAAGCGCGGGCGATGGCGTCCTCCATCCCCCTACCCCATATCCGCGCCGCCGTGTCATCCGATGCGGCGGCGCTGGCAATTTTGGCGCGGGCGACGTTTTGCGATACCTTTGCGCATTTATACGCGGCGGAGGATTTGGACGCTTATCTGGCGGGGCCATTGAGCGACGATGCCACCGCCGCAATGATTGCCGATCCCGATAAGTTGGTGCGGGTGGCTGAGGGGGCGGACGGCGCACTCATCGGCTTTTGTGTGCTGAACCTCACCCTGACGCTGGATTACGACCCTGCCCCGCGCCGTGCTTTGGAGCTATCCAAACTCTATCTGACGAACGACGCCAAGGCCAGCGGCCTTGCCGACGCCTTCATGGCGTGGGTTGATGTTGAGGCGTCGGCGCAATCCGTGGACGAAATCGCCCTGTCCGTCTATTGCGACAATGTGCGGGCACAGCGGTTCTACACCCGCCACGGCTACGGCAAATTTGCGGACAGTTTCT
This sequence comes from Sphingomonadaceae bacterium, assembly GCA_041736905.1. Lineage (GTDB taxonomy): Bacteria > Pseudomonadota > Alphaproteobacteria > Sphingomonadales > Sphingomonadaceae > JBGSSR01. The sequence continues at coordinate 4,874 of JBGSSR010000248.1, forward strand.
TCATGGTCGGCAATCACCGCGACGAAGAATTTTTGTTTCGCAAGGATTTAACGCCCCGCGCACTTTGATGCGCAGGACGTGGGGTTCCATCACAAGATAAAGTCACTTTCAACAAATGCGACTGCACCTGAAACCGCAATCGCGAAGTCGGCGGCACCATCGCCGTCTACATCGCCATAGATCATGGTTCCAGCTGCGGTTACTTCAAACCGCAATTCACCGGCTGTGCTCGAAAAGGCATTGTTGCCGATAAACACAAACCGGTCATCCGTGCCGCCCGTAATGGCATCAACGCCGCGCAAATCGATACGGTCCACCCGTTGATTGAACCCGCCAGTAATACGATCGGCGGTAAGGAAATCCAGTCCGGCAAAATCGCTCAATGCCGTCCAAACGAACCGGTCGCTCCCCGCACCGCCACTCAATACATCACGGCCCGCGCCGCCGCTCAGGCGATCATTGCCCTCTCCGCCCAACAGAATGTCATCGCCCGCAAGTCCGGTGAGCGTATCGTTACCGCCCATCCCGCTAAGTGTATTACCGACATCATTGCCGGTAATGCGATTGTCAACTGAGTTGCCCATGCCAACGGCGGCTGCCCCGCGCAACGCAAGGTGTTCCAAATTGTCCGCAAGAGTGTAGCTTAGGCTGGATACCACGGTGTCTTGCCCCGCGCTGACGCCCTCAACCACGACATCACCGAGATTGTCGACGATATAGCGATCATCGCCGTCGCCGCCTTGCATGTCATCAGCGCCCGCACCGCCATTCAGGACATCATTGCCCAACCCGCCGAGCAAGTCATCGTCACCGCCAAGGCCAATCAGCGTGTCGTCGCCATCCAACCCGCTTAAAATCTGCGCATCGCGAGTGCCGTAAATGATGTTGCCAAGGGCGTTACCTGTGCCGGAAACGGCGCCGACGAGATAGAGATCCTCAACATTCTCGGTCAGGATATAGTCAATGGAGGATATCACGCGGTCGCGCGCTGCTGTCGACGTGCCGTTTTCAATGACTACATCACCGTCATTGTCGATTTAGTAGCGGTCGGTTCCATTGCCGCCAATCATGGTATCGGCGCCGGTTCCACCATCCAAGATATTGGATACTTGCCCGCCAATAAGCGTGTCATCGCCCGCCATGCCTTGTAATATAGCGACCGTGGTCACCTGTGGTGCGCTGAAGCCGTCACCGGGTACGATTTCGATATGATTGT
>JBGSSR010000295.1:0-1765 GCA_041736905.1 Sphingomonadaceae bacterium
GGCTTGGCGGAGTGGAGCCTCAAACATTTGCACGCTGGTCGAACCGCCGGTAACGACGAAGCCATTATCCGCCGCCCATTCCGCCGCGTCACCGTCGGCCACCGACGCGTCGGCATCGCTGGCGGGTTCCGCCATCGGCGCGTCCAACACATTGGTCGCATTCACGTCCGCAAACCACTGGCTGGCCAACAAGGCATTGGCAAAACCTGAGTCCGGCCCCACGGGCTGCACCGCGATGGTCCGCCAATCCGCGCCGATTTCTCCGGCGAGAATTTCGGCGAGTTCGGTCATCACGCCCTGCCCCATTTCGCTTTGCGGCATGGACAGGACGATGGAGCCATTTGTGGCGATTTTTAGCCAAAGCCCGAAGCTGCGCTCATTTTCGGCCAATGGCACCGGCGGCACCATCGCGGCCGGCCAGAGCGCATAGCCGATGAGAAGGCCGCCACCCACCGCACCACCAATCAGCAGGCCGCGCCGCGTAAGGCTCGGTCCTTTGGCACCCACAGGCCCGATTGTGCGTTGCCGCCGCCGTTTGATGAGTTGGGGGAATGCCGCCATGGTTTATTTGAGCAGACCGAGACGTGGGATTTCGATTTTCGGGCATCGGTCCATCACAACGCTAAGCCCCGCCGCCGCCGCGCGCTCCGCCGCGGCTTCGTTAATAACGCCCAATTGCATCCACACCGATTTCGCGCCCAGATGAATGGCCTCATCCACCACGCCGGCTGCGTCGTCGGAATTGCGGAATATGTCCACCATATCGAGCTCTCCCGCCTCGGATAGTGACGACACGACCGGCGCACCGTGAATGAAATGGCCCGCATGGCCGGGGTTCACCGCGACCACGTCATAGCCCTGCGCCAATAGGAATTTGAGCACGCCGTTGCTGGCCCGCGCCGGATTGGGCGATGCCCCGACCATGGCAATGCGCCGCGTGTTGGTCAGCAATTCGGCAAATGCGCTGTCATCCGTGAGCCACATAAACCCTCCTATTGCGCATCGATCCATTCAGCGACTTTGCGCGCTATAGCACGAAACGCCTCCCCCTGCGGTGTATCATCCAGAGCGGGGGGCGTGCCCGCATCGCTGGCGGTGCGTATCGCGATGTCCAGCGGGATGCGGCCAAGGAACGGCAGGCCCAGTTCGCGCGCCGCCGCCTCTGCCCCGCCGCTGCCGAAGGGGTCTGACACTTCGCCGCAATGGGGACACAGATAGCCCGCCATATTTTCGACCAGCCCGATAATCGGCACGCCCGCCTTCTCAAAAAACGCAATTGCGCGGGTGGCATCGATAAGGGCCAGATCCTGCGGCGTGGAGACGATGACTGCGCCCGTGGGCCGGTGTTTCTGCACCATCGACAATTGAATATCGCCCGTGCCCGGCGGCAAATCGACGACTATTTCCTGTGCCGGTCCCCAATGCGCCTCCATCAATTGGCCCAAAGCGCCCGACACCATCGGCCCGCGCCAAGCGATGGGTTGGCCAGGTTCAATAAGCTGCCCCATGGACAGGAACGGCACACCGCCGACGCCCATGACGGGGTTCATAATGTTGTTGTGCGCGGTTGGCTTACTATCATTGGCCAATAGCATCGCCTGCGACGGGCCATAAATATCGGCGTCAATCAACCCCGTGCCGCGCCCCATAGCGGCCAGCGCAACGGCGAGGTTGGCGGAAAGCGTGGACTTGCCCACGCCGCCCTTGCCACTGCCGACGGCGATCAATTTGCGCGCGGTGCGTTCGGCCGTCATCAGCACCGTTA
>JBGSSR010000298.1:0-7751 GCA_041736905.1 Sphingomonadaceae bacterium
AGATGATGGGCGGCCTTCCCGTTAACATCGCCGTGCTGACTGGCCGTGATAAGGGCCGCGCGCGGGAGGCGACCTTGATGGGGCTGGCCGATGGCAGCATCCATATCCTTGTCGGCACCCACGCGATTTTTCAGGATAGCGTCACTTATCGCAATCTTGGCCTTGCGGTGATTGATGAGCAGCATCGCTTTGGCGTGTCGCAACGGTTGATGTTGACGCAGAAAGCCGAACGTGCCGCGCATTTGTTGGTGATGACCGCAACGCCGATTCCGCGCACATTGACGCTGGCCACACATGGCGAGATGGATGTGAGCCGCCTCGACGAACTGCCGCCGGGCCGCACGCCGGTGGATACGCGTGTGATTTCGGCAGAAAGGCTAAAGGAAGTCATTGACGGGCTTGGCCGCCATATGGCGGCGGGGCGGCAAGCGTTTTGGGTCTGCCCCTTGGTTGAGGACATGGGGCGCGGCGACAAAACGGCGGCTGAGGATCGCGCCGCGCTGCTACGCCAACGATTCGGCAGCGCCGTCGGCCTTGTCCATGGCCGCATGAAAGGGCCGGAAAAAGACGCGGTGATGGAGGCGTTTCAACGCGGCGACTTAAAAGTCCTCGTCGCCACCACGGTCATAGAGGTTGGCGTGAATGTCCCCAACGCCAGCCTGATGGTGATCGAAAACGCCGACTTGTTCGGCCTTGCCCAACTCCACCAATTGCGCGGCCGCGTCGGGCGCGGGGCGGAGAAATCCGTCTGCCTGCTCATCCGCCCGCCGCAAATGGGGGAGGTGGCGCGCGCGCGTTTGGCCCTGATGCGCGAAACCAACGATGGATTTCGCATTGCGGAGGAGGATTTGCGTCTGCGCGGGGCGGGCGAAATCCTGGGTACGCGGCAATCGGGGGAGGCGGGCTTTAATGTGGCCACCGATGAACAGGTCAGCGCGATGATCGGCATTGCCCACGACGACGCCCGCCTGTTCATGGAACGCGACGGCGGGTTGTCCGGCCTGCGCGGAGAAGCAGTGCGCAATTTGCTTTATTTGTTCGAACGCGACGCAGCGTTGGAAACGCTACGCAGCGGTTAGCGCAGTTTTTGCGTGTGGTGCTTACTGACCACTTTTAGCAAGGCCATGAAATCATCCAGCCGCAAAATACGCTCAAAATGCAGGCCTGCGCGATCGTCGCGTTGCCATACGACATGGCAATCCAAACGGCCCACCACGGGCAAAGCAATCTCAATCCGCTCACCGCGCTGCAAGTCGGGGCAATCGGCAATCATGCACCCTTGTGCCGAGATATTGGAAACCTTCACCTTGCCCTCGCCCAAACGGCGTTGCGCGAAGGGAGCGGCATAATCCGTCGGGTGGCGCGACGCCAAACGATGATCAGACGGTTGTGCCGTATTTTTGCCCATAAATCGTGTTCCTGTTCAAAGCTCGTGGGGCTTTGGTAACGCAAACACGCAAAAATTTTGTAAATTCGGCGGAATATATGGGTTGTTAACCATGTAACCGTGCAGAAAACACTTGGGTTTTTATTCGTTATTTCGTGAGTAAGGCATGCCGTTTCTTGCCCGCAGAGAGGCGCAAGCCGTCAGCCGAGGGGGTGAGAATCATCGTTTCGTCTGCCGCCGCATCGCCATTTACGCGAATTCCGCCTTGCTCAATCATCCGCCGCGCCTCTTTTTTGGAGGCACATAATTGGGTCATGACCAACGCATCGACCAAACTAATGGGTTCGGCACTGGAAAAGCGGGGGATGTCTTCCCCCGTGCCGCCTCGCTCAAATGTCGCTGTGGCGGTTTCGGCGGCGGCCCGGGCGGCATCCTCGCCATGTGCCATTGCGGTTGCAGCATCGGCGAGTGCCTTTTTCGCGACGTTAATCTCTGCGCCCTCAAGCGCCTCAAAGCGCGCGATGTCCTCCATCGGAATGTCGGTGAACAGCCGCATGAACTTGCCCACGTCCGCATCGGTCGTGTTGCGCCAGAATTGCCAATAGTCATAGGGGCTAAGCATATCGGCGTTGAGCCACACCGCGCCCGACACCGATTTGCCCATTTTCGTACCATCGGATTTGGTTATCAGCGGTGTGGTCAAGCCAAACACTTCCTTGCCATCCATGCGGCGCGAAAGTTCAACACCGTTGACGATATTGCCCCATTGGTCCGACCCACCCATTTGCAGGCGGACGCCCATGTCCTGACACAAATGGCGGAAGTCATAGCCTTGCAGGATCATGTAGTTGAACTCAAGGAAAGTCATCGGCTGTTCGCGCTCCAACCGCGTTTTGACCGAATCAAAACTGAGCATCCGGTTGACGGTGAAATGCGTGCCAACTTTTTGCAGCATTTCGATATAGCCAATTTTGCCCAACCAATCATGGTTGTTGACCATCACCGCATCGGTCGGCCCGTCGCCAAAGACTAGAAATTGCTCAAAGGCGCGGCGGATGGAGGCGATGTTCGCCTCAATCGCCTCATCGGTCAGCATTTTGCGGACCTCATCCTTGCCCGTGGGGTCGCCAATGCGCGTGGTGCCGCCGCCCATGACGACGACTGGTTTATGTCCCGCCTGCTGCAACCGGCGCAACAACATGATGGAAACCAGATTGCCGACGTGCAAAGACGACGCGGTGGCATCAAACCCGACATAGCCCGGCACAATTTCCTTAAGCGCAAGGGCATCTAACCCTTCCGCATCGGTCATTTGGTGGATATAGCCACGCTCATCGAGCAGGCGGAGCAGGTCTGAATTGTAAGCGGTCATAATGGCGGTCGCGTTAGCAGGGGAGCGGGCTTTGGACAATATCAAGATGCGGACATTATTGCCGCACCCCGACACGCCGGAACCGGCGGTGCGCGCGCTATCCGTTGCGGCGGAACGGACGGGCGCGCGATTGTGGCTGCGGTTCGTGGTGGAGGGCGATATAGACGCCATTGTGTGGCCGTCGCCCGCCGCACCTGTGTTTGCCGAAGGATTGTGGCAACGCACATGCTTTGAGGTGTTCGTGCGCGGTGGGAAAGGCGCGGCCTATGTTGAGGGCAATTTTTCACCATCGTGGGAATATGCCTTTTACGGGTTCACGGGTTATCGCGCCGGGATGACGCCCAACACGGACGCCGCCGATCCCCAAATCGGGTTGGATGCCGCGCATGTTCAATTCGCGTTGGAGGCGACGGTGGACTTGGCCAGAATCGCGCCCGATTTAGTCGGTCAAGATTGGATCATAGGCCTGTCCGCAGTTATCGAAAACACGAACGGCTACAAAAGCTACTTCGCGCTCGCCCACCCCGGTGGCGCGCCCGATTTCCACCATCCCGCTTGTTTTGCTTTAGAATTGAAAGCCTGAAATATGACCTTCCAAACCGGCCTGGACCGTTTGCTCGCCGACCCCGCCTTGCGTGCGCCATTGAAAGGTAAGCGCATCGCACTCATGGCTCATCCGGCCAGTGTGACCGCGAACTTGACGCACGCCATGGATGCGCTGGCCGCGTGTGAGGACATCAACCTCACCGCTGCTTTCGGCCCGCAACACGGAATTCGCGGCGATAAGCAGGACAATATGATGGAATCGCCGGACTTCACCGACCCGCGCTACAATATCCCCGTGTTCAGCCTGTATGGAGAGGTCCGCCGCCCGTCGGGACAAATGATGCAGCCGTGGGACCTAATGCTGTTCGACCTTCAGGATGTGGGGTGCCGGATTTACACCTTCATCACGACATTGCTGTACGTGTTGGAGGAGGCGGCGAAGCATGGCAAAAGCGTGTGGGTGCTCGACCGGCCTAACCCCGCTGGCCGCCCGATTGAGGGGATGACGTTGCAGGCGGGATGGGAAAGCTTCGTCGGTGCTGGCCCGATGCCGATGCGGAATGGGTTGACGCTGGGCGAATTGGGCCATTGGTTTATTGCGCATTATGGGCTGGACGTGGATTACCATGTCGTGACCATGAGCGGTTGGGAGCCGGACGCCGCCCCCGGCTTTGGTTGGCCCACCGAACGGCTCTGGATTAATCCCAGCCCCAATGCGCCCAACATTAATATGGCACGCGCCTATGCGGGTACGGTTATGTTAGAGGGTGCGACATTGAGCGAGGGCAGGGGGACGACCCGGCCGCTGGAAATCTTCGGCGCGCCTGACATTGACGCGGCGGCGGTGATCGCGGAGATGCGAGAGTTTGCGCCACATTGGTTGCACGGGTGCGCATTGCGCGAAATCTGGTTTGAGCCGACGTTCCACAAACATGTCGGCAAACTCTGCCACGGAGTGCATATCCATGCCGATGGTGACGCTTATAAGCACGCCGTATTCCAACCATGGCGGGTGCAAGCGTTGGCGTTTAAGGCCATCCGACGCCTCTATCCCGACTATCCGCTCTGGCGCGGGACGGATTTTAAATATGAATATACCAATGATGTGTTGGCCATCGATGTCATCAATGGCTCGCCTAAATTGCGGGAATGGGTCGATGATATGGGCAAAAGCGCGGCAGATCTGGACGCCTTGACCACGCCCGATGAGGCTGCATGGGCGGAAGAACGGGCACCACATTTGCTATATTAAAGCGCGCCTTAACCGCCTATTCGGGATTTACTGATATAGCAGCGGCATGAACGTCGCGACCGTCCTGTCCTGTCCCGCGTGTCACAATGATGGCGCGGTCTTGCTTTTTGTGAAGCATGGCTATCGGTTGGTCCGGTGCGGCGCGTGTGATTTGGCCTACATCGACAATCCGCCCGATGCGGCGGGGATTGCGGCACTTTATCAATCCGATGACGGTTATCACGATCGCCTGATTGACCAATCGTCGGGTGAATATGCCCGCATGGATTGCGTGGCGCGTCGGCATATGGAGGTTCTGACCCGCCATTGGCCGACGCCGAAGGGGGCAGGGGGCTTAGCGCACGTGTTGGACGTAGGTTGCTCCGCCGGCCTGTTCTTAAAACGCGCCCGCGACGCCGGTTTCGCGGTCAGCGGGCTGGAAATGTCGCCGCGTTCGGTGGACTATGCCCGCGAAACCCTTGGCCTAGATGTTCAGCAAGGCGCCATTGAAGACGCCGATTTCGCGGATGGCGGCTTCGATGTTATCACATTATTTGACGTGATTGAGCATTTGGCCGACCCCTATGCCGCCGCAAAGCAGTTGGCGAAGTGGTTGAAACCCGGCGGCATATTGCTCATGTCGACGCCCAATATCGATGGCCTGTTCCCGCGCGTGAGTTACTTGCCCGCCAAGACTTTGGATTACTGGCCACATCCCGAACCGCCGCATCACTTGTTCCAGTTTTCGCCGAAAACGCTGGCCGATTTGGCACGGCAGGCGGGTTTGGTTCCGCTGCGGGCGGATCATTTTTGCCTGCCGCTAAGTTATAGTTTCGGCACGCCGGAAAGCTGGCGGATTAGCATGAAGCTCGTTCCTTATGCCGCCGCGTTCGCGCCCTTTGCCGTGGTTGGGCCTTGGCTAGGCATGGGCGATTGGATTTATTTGGCATCACGCAAGCCCGCGTAAATTATCGCTTTCGGCTCAATTCTCGCATCGCTTCGTCCAACCCTCCGAGTGTGAGTGGATACATGCGGTCGCCCACCAATTGCTTCATCATGCGGGTGGATTGGGAATAGCCCCAATGTTCCTCTTTGGTCGGGTTGAGCCAAACGGTCGCAGGATAGGTGTTCGCGACGCGCTCCATCCACGCCGCGCCGGATTCCTCGTTGAAATGCTCCACCGACCCACCCGGTTGTGCAATTTCATAAGGAGACATGGCGGCATCGCCAACGAAAATTACTTTATAGTCATGGCCATATTTGTGCAGGATATCCCACGTCGGCGTGCGCTCGCTAAACCGGCGACGGTTGTCGCGCCACACGCCCTCATAAAGGCAATTGTGGAAATAGAAGAATTCTAGGTTCTTGAATTCCGCCGTCGCTGCGCTGAACAATTCTTCGCACAGCTTGATATAGGGGTCCATCGACCCGCCGACGTCTAGGAAAAGCAGCAACTTTACTGCATTACGCCGTTCAGGGCGCATATGAATGTCGAGCCAGCCTTGGCGTGCCGTGCCCGCAATCGTCGCGTCAATGTCCAACTGATCCGCCGCGCCATCGCGGGCAAATCGGCGCAGGCGGCGCAACGCGATTTTGATATTGCGCGTGCCCAATTCCTTGGTGTTGTCGAGGTTGGAAAATTCCCGCTTGTCCCAAACCTTCACCGCTTTGCCGTGCTTGCCCTCGCCGCCAATGCGCACGCCAGCCGGATTAAAGCCACCGTTGCCGAAAGGGGAGGTGCCGCCCGTGCCAATCCATTTGTTGCCGCCTTCATGCCGCTTCTGCTGTTCCGCGAGCCGCTCCTCCAGCGTTTTCATGAGGTCGCCCCACCCCTTTTCCTCAATTTTCGCCAATTCTTCGGGCGTCAGGAATTTTTCCGCCACCGCGCGCAGCCAGTCGGCGGGGATTTCTGCGTTCTGCGTGCCCCATTCGGTGAACACGCCCTTATAGACCTTCTGAAACACAGAATCGAACCGGTCGAGCATCCCCTCATCTTTGACATAGGCCGCGCGCGCGAGGTAATAAAACTCCTCCGGCGATTGTTCGATAATGTCGGCATTCAGCGCCTCAAGCAGCATCAAATGCTCCTTAATGGAGGCAGGAATACCTGCCGCGCGCAGTTCGTCGAGGAGGTTGAAGAGCATATAATATTCAGTCTTTTATTTCACTTATGTCGATTGAGCGCCAACAAGAAAACGCATAGATGGCCATGGCAATCCATGCCAAAGCGATGACCGAAGTGCCAATGGGTGCCAATTCCATCGGAAATGCAAAGCTAGGAACAAGAAGCAAGGGCGCAGGAGCACATAACAGAGCTAGGAATGGCCTTCGCAATTGAACAAAGGCAAATCCCGCCGCCGCGCAAGATAAGGCCAATAAACCGAATTTTGACCAAACTGCAAAAGGCAGAATCGAAAACTCAGCATTAGCGTTCGTCATCTTGCCCACAATTTGGAACATAAGCCAATTTTCGAGCGCATCGGACAAGGCCGCACCGATCCCCAGCCAGCCAAATAATCGCCAATTTTCGGTCTTTAGGCGACCAGATACGCCGGCGAAAAAACTGAAAATGAATAGGCCATAGGCAGGCATCAGTAGGTAATCGATTGCGTTGCCGAGGTTCATTGCCTCAATTCTGGATGGTCGCAAAGTGTCATCGACCGCACCGAAGATGTGGACAAGATATTGTGGGCCTGTCGCTAATTCGAGCAGCAAGATCGGCGTTATGGTGCTCCCTTCAACTGGTACCGCCAACTGGGACGGAAAAATGGCTGTCATAATGCCGAGCGTCACCAGTGTGATGCCGAACAATATCAATGTAGTTAAAGGTGCGCCAATCCGCATTACATTCCCTGCCGCCGGCTCAAAAATGCCAGCCGTTCGAACAGCATAATATCCTGCTCATTCTTCAACAACGCGCCATGCAGCGGCGGGATCGCCTTCGTCGGGTCGGCGCTTTGCAGCACATCCAATGGCATGTCCTCCACCAGCAGCAATTTTAGCCAATCGAGCAATTCCGACGTCGATGGCTTTTTCTTCAACCCCGGCACGTCGCGCACTTGGTAGAATATATCCATCGCCTTGCTGACCAAGATTTTTTGGATGCCGGGGAAATGGACGTCGACGATGGCCTGCATCGTCTCACGGTCGGGGAATTTGATGTAGTGGAAGAAGCAGCGGCGCAGGAACGCGTCGGGCAGTTCCTTTTCGTTGTT
>JBGSSR010000030.1:0-3778 GCA_041736905.1 Sphingomonadaceae bacterium
CGGGCGATTGTTTCATTCAGCCCCCTGAAATCCGGCACCGTCGGCATCCCCGCATCGCGCATTGCCCTGCCCGAACCGCCGCCGCCCCCAATAGCTTTGGTAGAGGGCACAAAGCTGGCCGCGCAATTCGCCGCGCCGGAACTCATCCGCGACAGTGACGGCTTGCGGCTGCGCTTTGCTCTCGGCGTCGGCAATATCGGAACTATGGCGGTCAAGGACGTGCGCATCCGCACCGTTCTGCTCACCGCTGCGCCCGATAGCGACCGCGCGATTGCCGAATGGATGGCCAACCCCAACGGCCCCGCCGCCGCAACTATCGAACACATCGATGGAGGCACGCAGACCAACATCACCGGCGACATTCAACTGAAAGCCGACCAAATCCGCGCCATGACGATGCAGGGCAACGCGATTTTCGTGCCGATGTTCGCGATTAGCATCGACTTTATGGGTGCCGAGGGGCTGGATCGTTTTGGGGAGGCCTATGTCATCGGCCTGCCGCCGGAACGCGCCTTCAGCAACGGCAAGGCCCGCGTCCTGCCTTTGCCGCACGACGAAAAATTGCCCCGCCGCTGGACCGATTTGATGCACAGCCGCGCCAATATCGGCGGCTAAGCGCACTAAAGTCGGCGAAAATACCACAGTCGCATAATTGTCGCTTTTGGGTGCAAATGCCCCCTCGACAAAGCAAATGTGCGCCGATTATTCTGCTTGGCCAAACTATAAAGAATCGTCACCGCAATTGCCGCCTGTCCCCACGGCGGCCAAGGCAAGGAAAAGACCCATGGATCTCCTCGTTTCGACCGACTGGCTGGCCAATGAAATGGACGCCTCGGACCTCCGCATTATTGATGCCAGCTGGTTTTTGGCTGGTTCCGGCCGTGATGCGCAAAAGGAATATGAGGGCGGCCATATTCCGGGCGCCGTGTTTATGGACCTCGACGAAATCGCCGATAATGATCCTCTGCCCGGCATGTTGCCGTCGGCGGAAAAATTCGCCAGCCGTATGCAAAGCCTTGGCCTTGGCGATGGCAGCCGGATTGTGGTGTATGACGACAGCCCATTCAAGAGCGCGGCGCGCGCATGGTGGATGTTGACCATCCACGGCGCGCATTCGGTCGCTATCCTTGACGGCGGCTTGTCGAAGTGGAAGGCAGAGGGCCGTCCATTGGAAACCGGCAAGCCGACACTGCGCCACCGCCATTTCACTGTATGGAAAGACGCCAAGCAAGTCGCGACCAAGGCCGATGTCCTCAAAAACTTGCACAGCAAGGACGCCGAAGTCGTCGATGCGCGCGGGACCGAACGCTTTAAGGGTGAGGGCGAAGAACCCCGTCCCGGCTCCGAACCCGGCCATATCCCCGGCGCAACCAACCTTCCCCATGCCGTGTTTTTCAACGCCGATGGCACTTATAAAACCGGCGCAGAGTTGAAGGCGGTTTTTGAAAGCGCGGGCGTTAATCTCGACAAGCCGATGATTACATCGTGCGGGTCCGGCATGACCGCATCCGTGCCCACGTTCGCTGCGCATATGTTGGGCAAGCGGGACGTGCAACTGTATGATGGCAGTTGGGCCGAATGGGGCGCGGATAAGGATACGCCGAAAGAATTGGGATAAGCCCATCGTTTAGCTCCGGTATTCCAAGGAGGTGCGAAGGGGATTGCCTTTCGCGCCCCTATCTTAGCGGTGCATCATCCCTCAATTCAGGAGTTCCCCATGCGTCACGCCCTTTTCCTGACCGCCCTAACCGCCGCCCTCGCCCTGTCCGCTTGCCAAAAAGAGGCCGAGGTTCAGGACGACCATGCGGGCCATGACATGTCCGCGATGGAATCCGCTCCGCCCGCCGATGCCAGCCCCGCGACCAAGGCGTTTATGGCGGCAAACGATAAAATGCATAAGGACATGGCCGTCACTTTCACTGGCGATGCCGATGCCGATTTCATGGCGGCGATGATTCCGCATCATGAGGGCGCGGTGGCGATGGCGAAAATCGCGCTGGAGCATGGCAAAGACCCCGAGGTCCGCAGGTTGGCGCAGGATGTGATCGCGGCGCAGGAAAAAGAAATTGCGCAGATGAAGGCGTGGCAGGCGCAGCGGGCAGCCGCGAAGTAATCACCCCTTCCCTTTTGCGGCTTTTCGGCTAAGGCGCGGGCCATGCTCTATTCACTGGCCCGCCCGCTGTTGTTTCAATTGGATGCCGAACGGGCGCATGACCTGACACTGTCGGGTTTGGCGCTAATGCCGCGCGTTAAGCAGCCGTTGACCGCGCCTGCGTTGCGGGTGGAACTCGCTGGGTTGACCTTCCCCAACCCTGTCGGCCTTGCGCCGGGGTTTGATAAAAACGCGCGCGTTGCCGACCGGATGGTGCGGTTCGGTTTCGGCTTTGTGGAGGTCGGCACGCTGACTCCCTTGCCCCAGTCGGGTAACCCGACGCCGCGCCTGTTCCGATTGGTGGAGGATAAGGCGGTCATCAACCGTTTCGGTTTCAACAATGATGGCGCGGATGTGGCGGAGGTGAACATCACCGCCATCCGCGCGCGCGGTATTCCCGTTCCGCTGGGCATCAATATCGGCGCGAATAAGCACAGCGCGGACCGTGTTGCCGATTACGCCCTGCTCGCCCGCCGGTTTGCATCACAAGCCAATTATTTGACCGTCAACATAAGCAGCCCGAACACACCGGGCCTGCGGGCGTTGCAGGATGAGGGCGCATTGGACGCCCTACTCGCCGCCGTGATGGCGGAGGCGGGTTTGACGCCAGTGTTCCTGAAGGTCGCCCCCGACCTCCTACCCGCCGACATTGACGCGATTGTCCGATTGTCGATGCAGCACCGCCTCGCCGCGCTCATCGTGTCGAACACCACCATCACGCGGCCCGATTTGCTAAGCCGCCACAGGCAAGAAACCGGTGGCCTGTCGGGCGCGCCACTGCGCGACCTTGCCCTCACCCGCCTGTCCGATTTTCGCTCGGCCAGCGGCGGCGGCATCCCGTTAATCGGCGTCGGAGGCATCGCGTCAGCAGACGACGCCTACGCCCGCATCCGCGCCGGTGCCTCATTAATCCAGATTTACAGCGCCATGGTGTATGAAGGACCGGCATTGGCCAAACGCATCAACCACGGCCTTATCGATTTGCTCCGCCGCGATGGCTTTACCAGCGTTGCCGAAGCGGTCGGCATCGGCTAACCACGGCGCATAAAGAGGAATCGCTTATGCAACCCATCAACGAAGTCCATGGTCGCGCCATCCCGTTCGGGCGCAAGAACGTCGATACCGATGTCATCATTCCGGCCAAGTGGTTGAAAACCATATCGCGCAATGGCCTTGGTCGCGGCGCGTTTGAAACGGTGCGGGCGGAGCATGGCAATGTGTTCGACGACCCAGACTATGCGGGCGCCCCGATCCTGATCGCGGGCGATAATTTCGGGTGCGGGTCCAGCCGCGAACACGCCGCATGGGCGCTGCTCGACCTTGGCATCACCGTTGTGATTGCGCCCAGTTTTTCCGATATTTTCAGCGGCAATGCTTTCAAAAACGGCATCCTGACCGTCGCCCTGCCGCAGGATCAAATCGACCGATTGATGACAGTCGCCACCACTGACCCCATCCACATCGATCTTGAAAACCAGGTCGTGACGACACCGTTTCAGGACCGCTTCACCTTTCCCATCGACCCGTTCCGTAAGCAATGTTTGCTGAATGGGACGGATGAAGTCGGCCTAACCCTCGCCCGCGATGCCGCCATTGGCGCGCATGAGGCGAAGCTGGCGGCCAGCC
>JBGSSR010000322.1:0-6999 GCA_041736905.1 Sphingomonadaceae bacterium
CGCCGTCCGCCTCGGCCTCATCGACCAGCACCGCGCCCGCACGCCGCCACAACCGTGCTTTTGCCTCCGCCATATCGCCGGAGCCAATGAGCACGACCTTTCGGCCCTGAACTTTCAGAAAAAGGGGAAGCGAATGCATGCCCAACCCTAGCGGTGCAATCGCGGGCCGCCAAGCCTATTGGTCGATAACCTGATCCTTGTGCGGATAAGGCGCGGTTGACGGCGCACTTTCTGGTTCAGGGGCCATACGCGTGGATGTGCCACCGCGCGCATCACGTTCTTTCTTCTTATCCCACAGATATTTGCCCAAAATCGCGCCGCCGACCAGCACTGCTCCCGGCACCGATTTGGTCGCAATGCGCGTGGCGACGAGGCCCGCCACAGTGCCCAATATGCCGCTACCGACGGACTTTTTCGCCACGCCATGACGTGCCGCAGTTTTGGTGAGTTCGGACAGAAGGGACATAGATTTTTCCTTTATTACAATATTTCGGCATCAAAACGAAGTATTACGCCTGCGGTTCCATGGCATCTATCGCGCGTGCCAAATCCATGTCGCGTTGGCTAAGGCCACCAGAACCATTGGCTGCGTCGTGAGTGGTCAGTTCAATCGTCACGCGATTATACACATTCGACCATTCAGGGTGATGATCCGCCTTTTCGGCAAGTATCGCAACGCGGGTCATAAATCCGAACGCCCCAACAAAATCTGTGAATGTCAATTCGCGGCGAATGGCGGCCCCATTCCGGGTGAGTGACCAGCCCGAGAGCTCCGCCAGTGCGGCGTTTGCCTCCGCTTCGGTCAATTTTTGCACCATGCTACGCGCCTCCATCTGGCAAATTGCTTGTGACCCGCCTATGCGGGTGTGAACGCATTGGGGTTGGCATCACAAGTGGGCATATCGAACACTGGAATCAAGGGCGAAATCAAAAGCGAAGCGGTGTTGCTCTCCGCTGAGCGGCTCGCCGTCGTGCGCGGTGGGCGGGTGTTGTTGTCGGGTGTGGATTTGAGCCTGTGCGCGGGCGGTGCGGTGGTGCTGGCGGGGGTGAATGGCGTGGGCAAGTCCAGCCTGCTGCGCGTGCTCGCCGGATTGATACCGGTGTTCGCAGGCGAATTGACGGTCAACGCGGCGCTGGCACTGTCCGATGAAAATCCGGCGTTGGATGTCGATTTGCCATTGGCCAGGGCGCTGCATTTTTGGGCGGCGATGGATGGACCGGATCCCGCCGGACGCGTGGCGACGGCGCTGGCTGACCTGAATATCAGCCATTTGGCAGAGGTGCCGGTGCGCATCCTTTCGACTGGTCAACGCCGCCGTGCCGGATTGGCGCGGGTGTTGGCCAGCGGCGCGCCGATATGGTTGCTGGATGAACCCGGCAATGGGTTGGACCGCGAGTCTTTGCGCGCATTGGGCCATGTCATTGCCGCGCATCGGGCGGCTGGCGGCGCGGTCATCATCGCCACCCATTTTGACTTGCCGGTGGAGGATGCGAGTGTGATGCTGCTGAAGCCTGCGCAGGAGGCGGCGGCATGAGCGGTCGCATGGTTCGCTTTATCATCGCCCGCGAAGTCCGCTTGGCCTGGAGCGGCGGCGGGTTGTGGTTGCCGATCCTCTTTTTCCTTGCGGTTGCGGTGCTCTTCCCCTTCGCCGTTGGGCCGGACCCCAAGTTGTTGGTGCGCACCGGCGGCGGCATTATCTGGATTGCGGCGCTCCTCGCCAGCCTGCTCCCCATTGACCGATTGCTGGCCGAGGACCGCGCGATGGGCGTTATCGACCAATTCAGCGTGCGCGGATTGGCGGAGGAATATTTCGCCGCCGCGAAAATCGCGGGCCATTGGTTGGGCTTTGCGCCGCCTTTGCTCCTTGCGACGGTGGTGGCCAGCGCGTTGATGGGCTTGCCACAGGACCGATTATTTGTCCTGCTCCTCGGCCTCATCATCGCAACACCAGCCTTAGCGGCGCTGGCCGTTTTGGCGGCCAGCCTGACCATGGGGATAAAGGGCGGCGCGGCGTTGTCGGGCCTCATCGTCCTGCCTCTGGCTATTCCCGTACTGATTTTCGGCGCAGGGGCGATTGGCGACAATGCGGGCGGAGCATTAAAGTTTCTGGCGGCGCTATCTTTGCTCCTCACCGCGCTTTGCCCCTTTGCGGCGGGTGCAGCGATTAGGGCTGGCCGAGAATAATTACCGCGCGTCGGTGGCGGGAGCCACATCCTTCGCTTGCCAAACGCGGTCCCCGGCAATCCACGTCTGGCTGACCCGCGCGCGGCGAAGGTCATCGGGCATAGCGGTGGTGGGGTCGATATCCACCAAGATGAAATCAGCCCATTGCCCAACCGCTAAACCGCCAGTGAAACCGCCCATGCCGGACGCGTCCGCCGCGCCAAATGTCATCGCGACCAAGGCCGCCATGCGCGCCGGACGCTCCGTTCCACCCGCGGGATCGGCACGGTCGAGCAATGCGGCAAGGCCTAAAAAGGGTGAGGGCAATCCATTGGGTGCCATGCTGCCCAAAGACAATAACGCGCCAGTGCCCAATGCGCCATTCATGCGCGATAGGTGGCGCAGGCTGTCGCTGCTAAGGTCGCCCGCATATTCGCCATAGCGGTCCCCCGCCAAGCCTGATTGCATCGTGATATGCCGCCCCTTCATCCGCGCCAAAGTCGCATCATCTGTCACATCCGCGCCAATGACACGCCAATCCTTTTGCGCCGGGAAACTATCGGCCAAATCGGAAAAGGCGAATAAAGCCTCTGCCACGGCCGCATCGCCATGCGCGACCACGGCAATCGCGAAACCGTCCATCGCGCCGCGCACCAGCGTGTTGCGCAGTTGCGCATCCGTCATGTTCGCAGCGCCCTTGGCTCCGTCCGCATAGGCGCTCATCCACGCCTGCCGCCCCACCATTGGTCCATCGAGCCGCACGGCCAAGCCATTCAGCCGCAATCGGTCGCCATAGAGCCACGGAGTCGGCCTTGGCCCGCCAATGAGTGCCATTTCAGATGTGCCATCGGCATAGCCCGCGATGCGCATGAACAATCGCCCTTCATCGCCCGCGCGCCGGTAACTTTGCCATAGGTTCATGTCGGTGCCGATGTCGGATATGCCGGTAATCCCAACGCTGAACAATCGGTCTTGCGCCGTTGAAAAGGCCAAATCGCGCTCTGCTCCCGTCGGCGCGGGGAGGCGCGCCTTGGCAATAGTGAGGTCTTCGCCCGTCAGCCGCCCGTTGCCTGCCAATTCAAACCGCGTCATCGCCGCGCTGTTCGCCAGCCCCATGCCGCCATCGGCCGAAAGCAGCAATATGGGCCGATCCGCCTCCACCAAATCAAGGTCCGTCGCGGTCAGTGGCACCGAATCCCTCGGCCCGCGCCAGCCATAGCCGAGCAGCCAGCGCCGATCCGGCTCGGCAGTGGCATAACGGCCCAACGCGTTCAGCACCCCGCTCGGCCCGCCCGTATTGTGCAGGTCAAGGCCCAGGCTGGCGATCGTGAAAGCCGCCATCTCGACCGCGCCATCGGTGAAGCCAGGCATCAGAACCGCGCCATTGGCGTCGTGATAGAAGGTGACCTTTTTAGGGCGTTTGTCCTTCTCCCCCAAATAGGCCTTGACCCGCCCATCATCGGTGAGCAGCAGTCCAGTGAAGCGCTTAATCTCCCCCGTTTTGGTCCATGTGACGCCCTTCACGTCGTCGATCAATCGGTCGGCGAGGGCCGGTGCGGGCGTGAATATCAGCGCGGCGGCGGCAAGGGTAAGTGCGGCGCGCTTCATGGTTGCAGCCGCCTAATAAGCGCACTTGTATCCTGCCGCCCGCCACCCATTTTTTGCACGTCCTTGTAAAACTCATTCACCTGCGCTGTCATTGGCAAAGACCGCCCCATCGCATCGGCCTCCGCAAGGACCAAACCCAAATCCTTGCGCATCCAATCAATGGCAAAACCGAAGTCAAATTCGCCACGCGCCATTGTGTCCCAACGGTTGTCCATTTGCCAGCTTTGCGCCGCGCCGCCGCCGATGGCGTCTTTGACTTTGGATAGGTCCAGCCCGCTGGCCTGTGCAAAGGCCACCGCTTCGGAGAGGCCTTGCAACACGCCCGCGATGCAGATTTGGTTGACCATTTTCGCCTGCTGTCCCGCACCCGCAGGACCGATATGCACAATTTTGGCGGCGTAAGCGCGCATAATTAGCTCGGCCTGCGTAAAGGCCGGTTCCTCGCCGCCGCACATGATGGAGAGCCGCCCTGCCTCCGCGCCCGCTTGCCCGCCCGACACCGGAGCATCGACGAAGCTGCAACCCGCACTATCCGCGCATCCCTCCAACCGGCGGGCCAATGCGGCGGAGACGGTCGAGTGGTCGATCAGCATCGCCCCCTCCCGCATGGATTGCAATGCGCCATTGTCGTGGGTCGTGACTTCAATCAGGTCATTGTCATTCCCAACGCAGGTGATAACGACATCCGCGCCCACCGCGACCGCACGAGGGGAAGGAAACGCCCGCCCGCCATGCGCCGCCACAAACGCCTCCGCCTGTGCCGCAGTGCGGTTATACACGCGCACGTCGTGCCCCGCCGCGATTAGATGCCGCGCTATGGGGGCGCCCATGACGCCCAGCCCAATGAATCCGATAGTTTTCTTTGTCATCTATACGCCTATAATGCCTGTTCCTTAAATCCGCCAGATGCGTTAGAGCCTAGCGCCATGTTGACCATGCACGCCAAGACTGAGCCGCACCTGAACCTCGACGCGATAAAGGCCGCGCATGAGCGGATTAAGGACGCGATTTTCCACACGCCCACGCGGCGCAGCGACGTTTTGAGCCAGATGACTGGCGCGGAAATCTATCTCAAATACGAAAACCAACAGCGCACGGCGGCCTATAAAGAGCGCGGCGCGTTGAATTATTTGCTGCAAATGGATGAGGTCAGCAAGAAGCGCGGCGTCATTGCGGCGAGTGCAGGCAACCATAGTCAGGGCCTGTCCTACCACGGCACCCGTCTGGGCGTGCCCGTCACCATCGTCATGCCGACCACCACGCCGATGGTAAAGGTCGCAAAGACCGAGGGGCTGGGCGGCAACGTCGTGCTCCATGGCAGCAACTATGATGAGGCCTTTGCCCACGCGTTGAAATTATCGGGCGAGCACGGACTGGAACTGGTCCACCCGTTCGACAATGTGAAAGTGGCTGCGGGGCAGGGGACGGTGGCGGTCGAAATGCTCGCCGCTGTGCCGGATCTCGACGTTCTCGTCATCCCCGTCGGCGGCGGCGGATTGATTAGCGGTTGCGCGGTGGCGGCAAAAGCCATCAACCCCAAAATCCGCGTCATCGGCGTGCAATCGAACCGCTATCCGGCCTTTTATAACTTCAAACACCACAAGGATGTGGACGGTGGCGGATCAACCTTGGCCGAGGGTATTGCGGTCAAAATGCCAGGTGAGCTAGGTAAATGGGCGGTCGAACACTTCGTCGATGATGTGCGTATCGTCAATGAAGCCGTGATCGAAAGCGCCATTGCGTTATTACTGGACGCCGAAAAAACCGTGGTCGAGGGCGCGGGCGCGTCCGGCCTTGCCACCGTCCTACCCGCAGCATTTGGCGGCAAACCGCGCGCCGAATTTGCCGGCAAGAAAGTCGGCATCATCCTGACCGGCGGCAACATCGACCCTCGCTTGCTGGCCAATGTGATATTGGGGAACCTCGCCCGCACCGGCAAATTGGGCCGCATCGCCATCCGCATCACGGATGAAGTCGGGCAGTTGGGCAAGATCATCGACATCTTCACCGAATGCCGCGCCAACATCATCGAAATCGCGCACCAACGCATCTTCGGCGGCGCGCTGGCCAAGGATTTGGCGACCGAAATCGAATACGAAGTCCGCGACGTGGCGGGCGGCGAGTTGCTGGTCGAACGCTTGCTCGACGCAGGTTACAGCTTCGATCGCGTGCTGGTCAGCGGGGAGCGTCGGCGGGCGTATCGAAAGGGTGAGAAGCCGAACGGGAATGCGCGGTAGGGGGCTGGCATGACGAATGGCGTTAAATTTTTAGTCGCCAGTCTTGGCATAGTCATAATTTTTGTGGCGTTGGGAATTGGTGCATATTGGGGGGCGATTAGTTCGCAAACTCCCATATCAACAGTCCAGCAGACGACTATTGTAAGCCGCGATTTGATTGCTCAAGAGGCTATGGCTGACTGGGCAATGGTTATGGCAATAACATCCGCAGGTGGGCTACTAATTACCAGCATCGGGACATTCCTAATACTGCAACAAGTAAAATTGACTAAAATTGCGGTAAAAGATACCGGCTAAGCCACCAGCGAGATGCAACGGCAATCTCGGATGATGGATGAAAATAATCGAGCGTGGTTAGCGATTGTCGATTTGAAGGTGAACGATTATAGATTTTGGAAGATGCCGGAAAGTTCTCAAATTCATTGTAGCCTTCATCTGACCATCGATTTGAAAAATTTTGGCAACAGATTAGCTTCCACTGTTCACGCCATCGCTACATTCAACGACTTTTTTGTGGGTGGGAATAAGCGGGATTACAAGGTTTCATGTTCAGCGCAGGCAAATGTGGTGCCGAACTCAAATCGTTTGGTTGATGTCTCGCTGCATGAAACCTTTGAAGCTGAGGTATTTACAAATATTCCAAAATTCCTAGAAATTTCGATTATCTACAATAACAATAAAGAACTTCGCAAGTTTGTAGAGTTTTGGCAACTTGGGCGGGGCTTGTATCACGGCCAATTGCAAGACATTATGCCTAGCACGGTTAGTCTCGATACTGGCATTCCGACCGCTGCACAATTTTTCCAAGCGACAGAGGCTGATTCTTCTTTCGAATTGCCTGGCTAGCCAAACATCCCCTTCAACTCCCCCTTCAAAATCTTGCCATTGGCGTTCCGTGGCAGCGCATCTTCGGTGAACACCACCCGCACCGGCACCTTAAACGCGGCCTGCCGCTCGCGCACCCATGCCTGTATCTCCGCCTCGCCTGCC
>JBGSSR010000334.1:0-2031 GCA_041736905.1 Sphingomonadaceae bacterium
GGGGCGATTCCTTCATTCCTGCGCCCAATCAACCGCGCGTAGTCTCCATCGGGCCGGGCGGGTTTATGCGCCAAGGGCCGGGGGATCAGCAATCGCCAATCCCGCCCGCGCCGCCGCGCCGCCTTGCCCCCGCAAAGCCCAGCCCGGAGGTTGCCGATAAGACCAGCTTGCTGGACCTCAACGAAAAAATCTGCAGATGGCCGATTAGCCATCCGGGTGAACCCGATTTCCATTTTTGTGGGTCGGCGGTGAACCCCGGCTTCCCCTATTGCGTGGAACATTGCGGCCGCGCGTATCAGGCACAATTGCCGCGTGGTGTGCGCCGTGCGCCTCCGCCGATGCCCTTTGGTGGGCCGCGCGTTCGCTAGGGCGTGCGTTAAGTTTGCGAGAGTAGAACAACAAAAAGGGAGCTTCGCGGCCCCCTTTTTTTTGGCTTATTTGACGCTGATAAGGCGAACCGGCCCGATTAATCCCGCCGCCCGTAATGGCGTATTGGGGGCGTAGGTCGGGATGGTCGTGTAGGTGACCTTTTGCGCGCCTTCTTGGGCGTCACCAATCAAGCGGTTGATCCATTTGTTGGCGACGCGGATTTCGATGGCGTTTGTGCCCTTGACCAAAAAGCCAGTCACATCGACGCGATACGGTGCAAACCATGCGGTACCGGCGCGATTGCCGTTCACCCAAACCTCCGCTACGTCACCGATTTGGCCAAGGTCGAGGAACAGGCGCTCGCCCTTTGCTGGCGCGGATTTCAGGGTGATGGTTTTGGTGTAACGTGCGGTGCCGGAGAAGAATTTGCTGCCCGCCTCGCTGCTTTCGTTGAGCGGGATCAACGTCTTCATCATTTTGCTTTCCGCCGCGCCGCGACCAGATTGGAACGCGATCATCCATTCGGTGTTGTAGGTGCCGACGGCGGTTTCTTGTGGCTTTGCGTTGGTGGCACTGTCGGCGGTTGCGGCGTCGCGGAACACGATGAACAGGCTTTCCTCCGCCGCGAAGTCCAGCGGCACGATGGTCACGCCATCCTCGATCCTATAGCTGACGGCGCGCGTCGTCCCAGTCACCGCGTCCCAGATTTCGGGGCGTTTGCCGCTGACGCGGAACCGCGCCTTGGTGCTCACCGCCTTGGCTTCCCGATTGTTGACGAAGTAGATTTCGCCATCGGACAACGTGCGGTGGACGAAAAGCAATTGCGCGTCCTTTGCGGCACTGTGTGTGAAGTCGGGGGCGATGGCGGCCTTGTCCAAGGCTTCCTCAACCGTGGCGGCGGTGATGATTTTGCCATTGTCCCATAGGTCGGCGACAAGCGCATCAAACGCGGCCTGATCATCCGCCATGCTGGGCGTGGAGGTCGGGCGGTGGCCCGCGATTTTCGCCCCGCTGTCCACCAAATCGGCGAGGCGGCGGAGCGATGGCAACATCATTTGCTCGCTGGCCTTGCCTAGGTAGAGCACCCCATAACGCGCGCCGCCCTTGGTCACGACGCTGCCGTTTTCGACGCTTACCACCTTCGACAGTGCATCGGCGCTGATGAAATCATAGGCGTTTTCCTTCGGCAAATCGGCGGGAATACCACGGAAATGCTGCCCCGTGACTGGTTCATCCTCACCGACGAAAATCGCCACGTCGGCGTGATTGCGCCCCTGTTGCAACATGAAGGACGACCGCGCCATGTAATCGACCCACGGCTTTGCCATCTCCGCCCAAGTTTCGTGCCGCGTGAAAAACTGCCCGAAAATGGCGAGGGAAACGCCGGGTTGCTTGTCATCCAGCGGCTGATGCGGGCTGGTATGGATGATGGGCAAGTTGACGCCGTGCGCGAATTCCATGTCGATGATGCGGCGCAGGTCCGACGGCGCGTGCGCCCATGGCGCGCCGATGCTGGTCATGCTTTCTGCCGCGACGAGGTTTTGGCCGTAGATATGCGCGACCGACGCCGCGCCTTTCATATCGCCAAGCAACGTGGGTCGCGGTGAGCCATCGCGCGGCCAAGTCCACATCGCTGCCATCGGCACATCGGCGTGGCTGCGC
>JBGSSR010000001.1:0-18719 GCA_041736905.1 Sphingomonadaceae bacterium
GATCAGCAAACGGTGATTTTCGGCGGCTATGGTCGTTATTATGATCGTAACGCGTTCAACAACACGCTGGATGAGAAATTCCGTCAGCAATACACCATTGGCCGTTTCGAATTCTCCGAGGATGGCGCGCCACGTAATGGCAGCCCGACGATTATCTGGAATCCCGCTTATGGAACGCGTGAGGGGCTGCTTGCCCTGCAAGCCAGCGCGTTGACGGGCCTGCCCGAATTGTTCGCGGTGAAGAACGATGCCAAAGCACCGGTTACCGACCAATTCAGCCTTGGCGTGCGCCAGCAACTCGGTGATTGGAAACTGTCGGTCAGCGGTAGCTATATCAAGGGCCGCAATGGCTACACGCACATCTTTGCCACCCGCAATCCGGATGGCAGCTGTTGCGACACCGCCTTGGCGCGTAGCTTTGGCTATTCCAACGTGCTCATCGGGGTCGATGGGCTGGAGACGCGGTATAAGGCGTTGTATGTCACGCTCGACAAACCATATTCGGAAAGCTCGGGTTGGGGCGTAACCCTGACTTACACGCTGCAAAAGGCGGAGCAAAACGGCAACGACTTGTTCAGCCTCGACAAAATCACGCCTGCCGATTTCGGTTTCCGTGACAAGCCTGGCGTGGAACGCCATTCGTTGGTCCTGTCCGGTATCGTCGATTTGCCATGGGGCATTCGCTTCTCCACGCTGACCAAATTGGGCAGCGGGCAGGCGTTCCAAGTGTTCGATGCCAGCGTGGCGCCCTATTTCGACGTGAACACAAACCAGATTTACAGCCAATTCCCCGACAAAAACTGCCTCGGCATTTTTGCACGGTGTGAAGTGGACGTGACCTTTGAGAAAGAATTCGCCTTGTTCGATGACCATGCGATGACCTTCTCGGTTGATGTGTTCAACCTGTTCAACAACAAGAACTATGGCGGGTTTGGCGGCTTTGTCTGCTGTGGTCAGCCGGGTTCCGACTTCAATCTGGGCGTGCCGAGCAACTTGATTACTCTGCCGCGCCGGATACAGTTCCGGGGAAGTTACCGCTTCTAATCCGGTATTGGAAAGAGTCCTAATCGGGTCGCAATCGGATTAGGATGCTGGCCGCACCGCAACCCTCCCTGCGGTGCGGCCACATTTTGCATAGAGGACCCACAAGCATATGTTTTCGCGTCGTGAATTGCTTTTGACCTCCGCCTCCCTTGCTGCTCTGCCATTGGCCGCATGCTATGGCGGGGGCGGTGAGGGGGTCCAATCCGGCGGGACCACTGCCCCCCCTAATCCCGTCGGATTTTCGCCCACCCGATTTTCGCTTGATGATTTGGAGCGGCGGACGTTCCAATGGTTTTGGGATGTCGGCGACCCCGCCACGGGCCTCATTCCCGACCGCTGGCCGACGCCCAGTTTTGCGAGCATCGCCGCCGTTGGTTTCGCGCTGACCACTTATCCGATTGGAGTGGAGCGCGGGTGGATTTCGCGCACCGACGCGCGGGACCGCACATTGGCCACGCTCCGCTTTTTCGACCACGCGCCGATGGGCGATGCGGCAAGCGGAACGGCGGGGCATCATGGGTTCTTTTACCATTTCCTAGACATGAAAACCGGCACGCGGTTCGGGAAGACGGAATTGTCGTCTGTGGACACCGCGCTGCTTATGGGCGGTGTGCTCTTCGCCGCGCAATATTTCGCTGGCCCGTCGGCGGAGGACGCGGAAATCCGCCGCCTCGCCGATGCTTTGTTCGGCCGTGTCGAATGGACATGGATGCAGCGGGAGAATGGCTTTATCTCCATGGGTTGGCACCCCGAAACCGGCTTTATACCGCACCATTGGGATATTTATAATGAGGCGTTGTTGCTCAACATCATGGCGCTGGGCAGCCCGACGCACGCGGCTGACCCCGCGCTCTGGCCCCGCCTGACGCAGCGGTTTGAGGCCGCTTGGGGCACGCATTGGGGGCAGGAGCACTTGCACTTCCCGCCGCTCTTCGGCCATCAATACAGCCACGTGTGGGTCGATTTTAAGGGGATCACCGAACCCTTCATCGCCGCAAAAGGCATCGACTATTTCGAAAACAGCCGCCGCGCGACATTGGCGCAGCGGAACTATGCGATGGCCAACCCGAAGGGCTGGGCGGGTTATAGCGGCGAAGTGTGGGGCTTGACCGCCTGCGATGGGCCGGGCGATTTCGTCATGGATATCAACGGTAAACGGCGAGAGTTTCACAGCTATTCTGCACGCGGCCCCGATGACCGCGACGATGGAACGATTGCCCCCACAGCGGTCGGTGGCTCCATCGCCTTCGCGCCGGAGGAATGCGAAGCGGCGTTGCGCGCCATGGACGCCCGATACGGCAGCGTGATTTATGGAGAATACGGGTTCTGGGACAGTTTCAATCCGACACTCACTGATGCAGCAGCGATGCCAAAGTTGCTCCATGGCAAAGTTGTCGATGGCGTGTGCTGGGTCGATGGCGATTATCTGGGCATTGACCAAGGGCCAATTGTAACCATGATCGCCAATGCCCGCGATGGCTTTGTGTGGAAAACGATGCACGGATGCCCACACATCCGGCGCGGGTTGGTGCGGGCGGGCTTTACTGGCGGGTGGCTGACCGCATGACCTATTTGGCGACACGGCGAACGGTGCTGGGGGCCTTGGCCGCTTTACCCGCGGTGTCGCTGACCGGTTGCGGCGCGGCGGATGACGGCCAGTTGCAATTTTGGGCGATGGGCAATGAGGCGGCGGCGTTGCCAGACCTTTTGGCGTCCATTCAACGCGCGGCGAACGCCCCGCCGGTGAAGGTGCAACCTTTGCCGTGGTCGGCGGCGCATGAGAAATTGCTAACCGGTTTTGCGGGCGGGTCGTTGCCCGATATGGCGCAAATCGGCAATAGCTGGGTGGCGGAACTGACCGCGATTGGCGCGATTGCGCCATTGCCAGCGCGTATTGCGGGTGCGTTGTCGGGGCAGTTTCCAGCAGTGCTCGACACCAATCGCATCAATGGCGCGTTGCAAGCGGTGCCGTGGTATGTCGACACGCGCCTGCATTTCTATCGCCGCGATTTGTTTGCGAAGGCCGGATATGACGCTCCGCCGCTGACATGGCCCGAATGGAAGGCCGCGCTGCATAAAGTGAAGGCAGCGGCGGGGCAGGGCAATTATGCCATATTGATGCCGCTGAACGAATATGAGCATTTGACGACCTTTGCCCTGTCCAACGGTGCGAGTTTGTTGTCCGCCGATAGCGCACATGGAGCATTTGCGCAGCCGGAATTTGTCGATGCGCTGGCCTTCTATAAATCGATCTATGACGAGGGGCTGGCCCCCATTGCTTCCGCCACGCAAATTTCCAACGTGTGGCAGGAATTTCAGCGCGGTTTTTTCAGCGTCTATCCCTCCGGCCCATGGACGATTGGCGATATGAAGGAGCGTCTGCCGCCTGAATTTCAGGATCGATGGGGCACAGTTCCCAACCCCGGGCCAAAGGGGATTGGTGCGGCGGCCCCTGGCGGGTCCAGTCTGGTCGTATTCAAAACCGCAAGGCGTCCGGATGCGGCGTGGGATTTGGTCGCGAAGCTGATCGGTGCGGATGCGCAACTTAGCTTGCAAAAACTGACCGGCGATTTGCCCGCCGAACGGTCGATTTGGGACGCAGCGGGGTTGGTGAAAGACCCCAAATTCGCCGCCTTCGGTCAACAACTGGACGCCGCACGCGCTTTGCCAAAAGTCCCCGAATGGGAGCGCATCGTTAGCGAGATGCAAGTTGTCGCTGAACGCATGGTGCGCGGGCAATTCACGGTGACGGAGGCCGCGAAAGAAATGGACAAACGCGCCGACCGCTTACTGGAAAAACGGCGTTGGATGTTGGAGCGCGGGGCATGAGGTCGCTGCTTGCCCAGCGCGAGGAACGCGCCGGTTGGGCGATGAGTGCGCCTGCGATATCCGCGATCGTGCTGTTCTTCGCATTGCCAGCATTGGCGTCGTTGGTCCTTAGCTTTACTGATTTCGACATCTACGCGCTCGCCGATTTGGGCAATTTGCGGTTCATTGGATTGGACAATTATACGCGATTGCTCGGCAATCCGTTGTTTTGGAAAGCGATGAGTAACACGTTGCTGTTCGTGGTGTTCGGCGTGCCTTTGGTGGTGGGCCTATCGCTTGGTGCGGCGATGCTGATCAATGCACGGACGCTGAAGTGGCGGCCAGTGTGGCGCGTCGCCCTGTTCGCGCCCTATGTCACGACGTTAGTGGCAACGGCGGTGGTGTGGCGATACCTGCTGCATACGCGCTATGGCCTTATCAATTATGTGCTCAGCCTATTTGGCGCAGGGCCAATTGATTGGTTGGGCAGCCCGCAGGCGTCGTTGCCCGCCATCCTGATTTTCATCGGGTGGAAGACGTTCGGCTACAACATGGTCATATTCCTAGCCGCGTTGCAAACTGTGCCGCGTGAGTTGGAGGAGGCGGCGCATATGGACTGCGCGGGGTGGTGGATGCGGTTTCGTCATGTGACTTTGCCCGCGATTGCACCGACGGTGCTCTTGGTCTCCATCCTGACCGTCGCGGGCATGTTCCAATTGTTCACCGAACCTTATGTGATGACACAGGGCGGCCCCGCGCAATCGACCGTCACGGTCCTCTATTTCATGTATGAGGAGGGGTTCAAATGGTGGAACCTCGGCTCCGGCGCGGCGGTCGCTTTTATCCTGTTCCTGTGCATTATCGCGGTGACATTGGTGCAATTGAAAATCGCCAAGCGATTGGAGGCGGTATGATGGGGTCTAAGCAAAGCCAATGGGCCGTCACCATGCTTGCCGTTGTCGTCGCAGTCGTCACAATTGCTCCGCTGCTGTGGATGCTATCGGTCAGCTTCATGGCACCGGGTGAGGCATCGCAATTCCCGCCGCCGTTGTTGCCGCAAAGCCCGACGTTGGAAAACTACCGCGTGTTGTTTATCGAACACGGCATTGCCCGCTATTTCGGGAACAGCGTAGGTTTGGCGGCGGCCGCGACCGCGCTGGCGTTGTTGTTCACCGTTCCGGCGGGATACGCCTTTGCGAAGTTGCGGTTCCACGGGCGGGAGCGGACATTCCAATTGCTCGTCGCTGCGATGGTGGTGCCGGGGCAGATTGGGATGTTGCCCTTGTTCCTTGAACTCAAGGCCATGGGATTGGTGAACAGCTACGCGGGCGCATTGGTGCCGTGGCTGGCCGGGATATTCGGCATATTCCTCGTCCGGCAATATTGCCTGTCGCTGCCCGATGAAATGTTGGAGGCGGCGCGCATGGATGGCGCGTCGGAGGCGCGGATTTTCCGCTCCATCGTCCTGCCAGCGTTGACGCCGATATTGGTCACGCTCGCATTGTTTGTATTCCTCGGCAGTTGGAATGATTTCATGTGGCCGCTGATTATTCTCGCCGATCAGGATTTGTATACGCTGCCGATTGCTTTGGCGGCGCTGAGCCGGGAGCATGTGCAGGATAACGAACTCATGATGGCGGGATCGGTGGTCACCACATTGCCCGTGCTGGTTTTGTTTTTAAGCCTGCAACGATTCTATCTCGATGGCTTGTTGGCGGGTAGCGTAAAGGGGTAATCATGCGTTTTGTGATAGCTTTCGGCCTGCTGGCCAGCACGGTTTTGACCGGTTCGACATTAGGCAGTGCGACTTTGGCAGGGGACGCTCCGAAAGCGACCGTGCTCGACACAATGGATGATGCCGCAAATTGGCCCGCTGAAGGATCGGATAGCGTCAACGCCGCTTCGTCTAGCGTGTCAGGTGTAACCGGCGGCGCGGTGCGCATGGACTACGACTTTGGCCAAGTGTCCGGCTACGCCTTTGTCCGGCGCAGCACAGACATCACGCTACCGCGCAACTTCCTCCTCCGCTTCAAAATTCGGGGGGCAGGCGGGGCAAACGACCTGCAATTCAAGCTCACCGCTGGCGACACTGTTTGGTGGAAGCCATGGGTGAATTATCGTGCGCCCGCCGAGTGGACGACGGTTGAGCTGCCCGCGGGCGATATAGATTTCGCATGGGGGCCGGATAATACGGTCAAATTGGGTGCAATCGACGGGCTGGAATTTGTCGTCGCCCGTAACCGCGATGGCGGGGCGGGGTGGATTGAGATTGATGATATCGAACTCATCCCCTTGGCGGGAGACCCCGTCAAAACGGCAAAGCAGGAGGACCGTCGTAACGACCTCATCACTGCGCGCACCAAGGCATCCGAACGCGGCCTGTTCCCCCGTGCCTTCGTCGGTGAACAGCCTTATTGGACGCTGGCGGGTAGCGATGGTGGCAAAGTCACCGCGCTTATATCCGAAGACGCGGCGGTTGAACCCGCAAAGGGCAGTTTCTCGATTGAGCCATTCCTGATCGCCGATGGTGCGCGCTACGGCTGGCACAATATGGCGGCGCGGCATGACTTGGCCGACGGCTATTTGCCCATCCCATCGGTGCATTGGAGCGGCGGCGGAATGGCGTTGACCACCACTCTTGTCACCGATGCGAAAGGGGCGGGCAGCCAAGTCGGCTATACCCTCACCAACACCAGCGATGCAGAGAAATCCATGACCTTGGGCCTTGCTATACGGCCGATTCAAGTGAACCCGCCCGCGCAATTTTTGGCGCAAAAGGGCGGCGCCGCGTTGGTCGATGGCATCGAACGAACGGGCGACGGTCTTTCTGTGACTTGGCGTCCGGACGCTGATGCAGCGCCGCAAACTACGCGCATAGTCCCCGCAAAGCTGCCCGACCGCATCACCGGCGGCGCGGATATGCTGACCGCAGGCGAACCGATGTTGGGCGACTCTCCACTCACTGCGCCACTAACCGCCGACAGCAATGGCATGGCGCACGCAGCGATGGCGTATGACGTGACCCTAAAGCCAGGCGAAAGCCGCACCTTCGCGCTCGCCATCCCCGCAACGGATGCGCCCATGCCCGATTGGACGCCGGCCATGACCGCGACAAAGGCCTATTGGCACGACACGGTCGACCGCGTCCAAATCACCGTGCCCAAGGGCAAGGAAACCTTCGCCCACTCCATCTACACCGCGCAGGCGCATATGCTGATGAGCCGTGATGGCCCGATGCTAAAACCCGGCACGCGCAGTTACAACCGCGCATGGATCCGCGATGGCGCGATGATGAGCGAAGGGCTGCTCCGCATGGGCCGCACGGATGTCGCGCGCGATTTTGCCGATTGGTATCGGGGATATTTGTTTCCCAATGGCAAAGTCCCGTGCTGCGTCGATTTTCGTGGCTCCGATCCAGTGCCGGAGAATGACAGCCATGGGCAGTATATTTTCCTCGCCACCCAACTCTATCGCTACACCGGCGATAAGGCGGCATTGGAGGCCGATTGGCCCTCAATGTTGGCCGCGTGGACCTATATGGAGGGGTTGCGCCAATCGGAGCGCACGGCCGTGAACCTGACGCCTGAACGGCGGATGCTATATGGCCTGATGCCCGCCTCGATTAGCCACGAGGGATACTCCGCAAAGGCGCAATATAGCCTGTGGGATGATTTCTGGGCCTTGCGCGGGTATAAGGATGCGGCGATGGCTGCGGCGCTACTCGGCAAACCAGAGGCCGCGCAAATGGCGGCGGCGCGTGATGAATTTAACGCCGATGTGATGGCAGCGATTGGTGCCTCGCAGAAGCATTGGGGTATCGCCTATATCCCCGGCGCGACCAGCCTTGGCGATTTTGACGCGACGAGTACGACTATCGCGCTCGACCCCGGCGGCGCGCAGGCGGCGCTGATGCCACTGGGCCTTGAGGCGACCTTCGAGCAATATTGGCAGAATTTCGTGGCGCGGCGCGATGGCACCAAGCCGTGGAAAGATTACACGCCCTATGAATTGCGCACGGTGTCGGCGTTCATGCGGTTGGGTTGGCGGGACAGGACGCAGGAATTGCTGACGTTCTTCTTCAACGACCAACGCCCGCATGGGTGGAATCAATGGGCGGAGGTCGTGGGCCGTGACCCCCGCGAAATCCGCTTTATCGGCGACATGCCGCACGCATGGGTGGCGTCCGATTATCTGCGCGGCGCGCTCGATATGTTTGTCTATGAGGAGCATGAGAGCGGGGCACTTGTGCTGGGCGGCGGAATGACGCCGGATTGGTTCGCGGGGCAGGGGAGTGCGATACAAGGGCTGGTCACACCCTATGGCACCGTTGACGTGGCCATGCGCGGCACCGCGAAGCAATTCTCGCTTATCATCGGCGGTACCGCTCGCCCGACTGGCGGCTTTCGTTTCGACTGGCCATTTGCGGGCAAGCCGCCCAAAGTGCGGGTCAATGGTAAGGCCGCGAAGTGGCAGGCGGTGGGCGGACAATATCGCCTGCTCCTTCCCGCCGACCGCCTTGCGAAAACAGTAACGATAGGTTGAGGGATGATGAAACGGCTTTCTTATATGGCGCTGTGCGGCGCGGTGATGCTGGCTTTGGGCGGCGTGGGCCAAGCGTCTGACGCTGCTCCGAGCACCGCCCCGCAGGCTGGCGCACAAGTAGCCGTCGCGCCAGTGGCCGATGGCGGCTATCACTTCCAACTCTTTCTGCCCCGCAGCTATCGCGCCGATGGCCAAGAATCCTATCCCTTGCTCATTTTCCTGCACGGGTCGGGCGAGCGCGGGGATGACATCAATGCGGTCAAAGTCCACGGCCCGCCCAAAATCGCGGACCAAAACCCCGACTTCCCCTTCATCCTCATCAGCCCGCAATTGCCGGCGGAAGAAGATTGGGATTTGGCCAAATTGGACGCAATTGTCGATCAAGTATCCGCCACCTATGCCGTCGATCCTTCGCGCGTATACCTGACCGGTCTAAGCCTTGGCGGAATCGCGGCGTGGCGTTGGGCCGCCGAAGAGCCCAAGCGATTTGCCGCCGTTGCGCCCGTGGCTGGGGATGGTGACCCCGCCACCGCCTGCGCCATCAAAGATATCCCAATATGGGCCTTCCACGGCGACCGCGACGATGTCGTGGTTCCAGAAGGCAGCTTTTTCATGCAACGCGCCATCCGCGCGTGCGGTGGCTCGGCCCGCCTGACCATCTACCCCAATTGGGGGCACAACGCATGGGACCCAGCCTACGACGACCCCGCGCTCTATTATTGGATGTTAAGCCAACGGCGCTAGGCGGGGCGGCTCTAACATGAATTATAGAAATTGGCGGAGAGATAGACCGCCCAATAAATGCCATTAATAATTGAGAATAAACGATAAAATATACGTTAAATTGCGCTTCCCCACGCTATTCCCCACGCCGATTATGCGATGCTATCGGTGGCGGCAACGGCTAGCCATGGCCATGAAAAGGCCTTGCCCACATTCTGAATGGGCAGGGTAAAACGAATCGCGGGTCCTATCCCCGCATTGCATGGTGGCATAGCGATGGAGGACCGCATTTTTGATGCCGCCCCCTAAATCGACCATTGGTGAAAGTTAGAAGTTTGCGTTTGCCCGTCACGGCCAATCGCTCTAACCCTACCGGAAACAAAAACGCGACGGCATAGGGACCATCGATGCAGCTTTTCAATGCCAAGACTTTAGCGCGCCACCTTGCCAACGCCCCCGCGCCGGACGCGGCCAAACTGGCCATATTGAGCAATTGGGCGGAAAAGGTCATTGACCGGACCATTGAGCGCGAAAATGAAACCGCGCTGCAATCTGATTTCAAGCAGCGCATTGTGTGCGAAGTGTTGGGCTATGTCGGTTATGGCCAAGGGGATAGTCTAACCGTCACCAGTGAGGAACCTATCGGCGCGGGGCGGGTCGATTTGGCGCTGGGCCATTTTGCCCCCAATGATCGCCGCATCATCGCCCCTTTTGAACTTAAGGGCGCTAAAACTCGCAATCTGGATGCCATCATGCCAGGCCGTGCGAAAACGCCGGTGGAGCAGGCTTGGAACTATGCCAGCGACAATGTGGGCACCAAATGGGTGCTGCTGTCCAATTACACCGAAATCCGCCTCTATGGCTATGGTGAGGGCAAATTGGTCTATGAGCGGTTTGACCTGTCCAAATTGCACCAGCCGGACGAATACGCCCGCTTCATGCTGCTGCTGTCCGCCGACAACCTGCTGTCCGGCAAAACGCAAGCCTTGCTGGAGGAAAGCAGGCGCGAGAATAAGGATATAACCAACCGGCTCTATGCCGACTATCGCGACTTGCGCGGGGCGCTCATTGATGCCGTGCGCGCCGCCGATGCCGGTATTTTACCCTTACACGCTATCCGGCTGGGTCAAACGATATTGGACCGCGTTTTGTTCATTGCCTTTGCGGAGGACAACGGCTTGCTCCCCCGCGAAACCCTGTTGCGCGCATTTGAGAGTGAGAACGCATTTAACCCCGCGCCGGTGTGGCAGAATTTCCTTGGCCTGTTCAATGCCATCGATGTCGGCAATGCAAAGCTGAGCATTCCCAAATACAACGGCGGCCTGTTTGCGCCCGATGCCGTGATCAACGCACTGGCCATGCCCGATACGATTTGTGAGGGCTTCAAGAAGCTGGCCGATTATGATTTTGCCAGTGAGATTTCCGTCACCGTCCTTGGCCATATCTTTGAGCAATCCATTGCCGATGTGGAGCAATTGCAGGCGGAGGCGCGGGGTGACGCACCCGTTGAAAAGAAAACCACCGGCACCAGCGGACGGCGGAAACGCGACGGGGTGGTCTATACCCCCGACTATGTGGCGCGCTTTATCGTGGAGCAGACGTTGGGCACGCATTGCCGCGAAATCTTTGCCGAAATCCTGTCTCAATATGCCGCGAAGGGGGCCAGCGCGGACGACCAAGAAATCAAATGGAAATCGCAAAAGGCGGAGCGCGAAGCGTGGGAGGCATATCGCGCACGGCTGGCCAGTTTGCGCATTGTCGATCCCGCGTGCGGGTCCGGCGTGTTCCTGATCATGGCGTTTGATTGGATGAAGGGCGAACTCAGCCGTGTTGATGAACTGTTGATGGAAATATCCGGCGTTGGCGCTTTGCTGAATGTGGACAGCGAAATCCTGACCAACAATCTGTTCGGCGTCGATGTGAACAGCGAAAGCGTTGAGATTGCCAAACTGTCCCTTTGGATTAAAACCGCGCGCAAAGGTAAGGTGCTGGACTCGTTGGATGGCAATATCCGCGTCGGTGACAGCCTGATTGAGGACAGCAGCTTTGCCTATCGCAGTCACGGCTTTGAATGGCGCACCGCCTTTGCCCATGTGTTTGAGGAGGGCGGATTTGACGTGGTGCTTGGCAATCCGCCTTATGTGCGGATGGAACTGATTAAGGCCATGAAACCGTGGCTGGCAACGCGGTATGAAGTGGTATCCGACCGCGCCGACTTATATTCCTATTTCTTTGAGCGCGGTATAAAGCTGCTGAAACCCGGCGGGCGGCTGGGTTACATTAGCAGTAGCACGTTTTTCAAAACGGGGTCCGGCGAACCCTTGCGCCGGTATCTGCGCACCCATGCGCAATTTGAGCATATTGTCGATTTTGGCGACCATCAGATTTTTGAGGGGGTCACCACTTACCCCGCAATCTTGACCATGAGGGCAGGGGAACCCACGGCGGGGCATGAGTTCCATTTCTGGAAAATCGATGAATTGCCCAAGGATAGCTTTGCCGATGATTATGCGGACGCGGCGCAGGTGTTCCCGCAAAGCGCATTGACCAATGGTTCATGGGAATTGGAAAACCCCGCCTTGCGGGCGTTGCGCGCCAAGATTGTCGCGGGCAAGCCGACGTTGAAGGAAATTTATGGGCCTGCCTGTCGCGGCATTGTTACGGGCTTGAATGAGGCGTTTGTTATCGACACCCCGACCAAGGACCGCTTGTGCGCGCAGAACCCCAAATCGGCCGAACTGCTCAAACCCTTTTTGGAAGGCAAGGATTTGAAACGCTGGCGCGCCGAACCGCGTGGGCTTTGGATTATCTATATCCCCAAAAACCGGATTAAAATTGATGACTATCCGGCCATTCGTGACTGGTTATTGCCGTTTAAGGACAGTTTGGAAAAACGGGCTACAAAGCAAGAATGGTTTGAATTACAGC
This sequence comes from Sphingomonadaceae bacterium, assembly GCA_041736905.1. Taxonomy (GTDB): domain Bacteria; phylum Pseudomonadota; class Alphaproteobacteria; order Sphingomonadales; family Sphingomonadaceae; genus JBGSSR01. The sequence goes on from JBGSSR010000001.1 coordinate 12,046, forward strand.
AAGCGCAGGAGGCTTATGCTCTGCCGATGGCAAGGCCAAAGCTTGTGCACTGTCATTTTCAAGAGTCTCGAATTTTCCTCCTCGACCGAGTTGGAAGTTTCGGGAACCAAAAGACTTATTTCATAAACACCGATGACCAGTTTTTGCTCTCGATTTTGAACAGCCTTGTATCTTGGTTCGTTTTCACCTCTCAAACGACCGCTGTCAGGGGCGGCTATTACGAAGCTACTTCGCAGCACATTGAACCACTTCCCGTCCCGCCTGCCACCGACACTCAAAAACGGGCCTTGGCGGACTTGGCGGAAGCGGCGCAGGGGGCGGCGGAGCGGCGCTATGCCTTGCAACAATCAGTCACCCGCCGGATTGCCGACCTCGCCCCTGATCCTGCAAATGCCAAGCTAACCACCGCGCTCAAAAACTGGTGGACGCTCCCCGACTTCACCGCTTTCCAACGCGAAGTGAAAAAGGCGTTTAAGGCCGATATTCCCTTAAAGGAGCGCAACGATTGGGAAGAATACCTCTCCGAATCCCGCCCCGAAATCCACACGCTGACCGCGCAAATTGCCGCCATAGAGGCCGACATAAACGCCCGTGTCTATGAACTGTTCGACCTAACGCCGGACGAAATCGCATTGCTGGAGGCAAATATATGAACGCCCAGTTTCAAGAGCGTTGCGACACCTTACCCGACAAATTTGCCGAATTGATGCAATGCCCACCGCACCCGCTAACCCCGCGCCCAAAACTGATTAAGGGGCCAGCCGTCTATGCCTTTTTTGAGGGCGACACATGCGTTTACGTTGGCCGGACGCGGAACCTGCAAAACCGAATACGCGGGCACCTTTCCAATAGTCATTACAGCGAAACTTTCGCCTTTAAGGAGGCGCGGAGCAAGCTGGGGTTGAGTGCAACCTATCGAAAGGGGGAGGGGAGAGGGTTCCTGTTCAACCAGCCGGAATTTCAATCTGAATTTCAGGCGCAACGGCAACGGTTAGAGGGCGCGACATTGCGCTTTTTATCGATCCAGAATGAAATCGACCAATATCTGTTTGAACTCTATGCGGCCTTAGAATTGGGCACGCCCTTAATCGAATTCGACACCCATTGAAGGGACAAGCCCTTGCGCCCTCTGGTTAGGGCTAGGCGCAATTCCCCCGATGCCCCGTTATTCCCACGGAAGGGGATGGTGGGCCGGAATGGGCAACAATCGCGCCCCACCGGTGGCGATAGGTTGAGTTACAGTTTGAGTTCGGCACACTCTCCCGTTCTGAATAGGGGAGGGAAATAAACGTCCGCCGTCACCCCTTCCCGATGGTCACAGCTATATGCAGGGGGAATTCGCCCCATCGACCCATATTATACATTTCAGTGGGTTAGCGATTGAGCGCGGGGTAAATTCCCCCGCGCTAACGTGCCATTTTCTGATGCAAATTGGTCGTATGGGGCAAATTACCCCGCGTCGTTTAATTTTTGCGCCTCTTTCTTCCATCGCTTTATAGTCGCCTGCCGCCGGTCCATGCGCTTAATTGCGACCGGTTCGGTTGGGCGATAATCGCGAAAGGCATGAGTTCCCGGCGACCGATCCTTTTGATTGAACTCCCACGTAAGCGCCCAAGAACGGGCGCGCCCGTCGCCCAGCTTGACCGAGAAATATGCGTTACTTGTCATTTTGATGAATCCAGCATCGGTCAATTCTCTGAATGTATTGTGCGCTACTTTTCGGTCGGCAACGCCCATGCGGTTTGCTGCATCCTGTTCGGAAAGGAAAAGATGCCCATTGTTTCTGCCATTAAACAATCGGATCAATTCCACGAGCAATGATCGCGCATTCGGGGAAAGAGAAGAGTAGGCAGGGCTATCGACTATATCGACACCGAGCCTAACAAATCGACCGGTCTGCCCTCCTTCTCTTCCCTTTATTTTTGCACGAGAGGGAGATCTAGCCATAGCGGATGCCAATGGCATATGCGCCACGCTGTCCCATGGTCAAACCCCCTCTTCATGTTCTTGGCCATCGTGTTCATGGTCTGGGTCGTCATCTTCCAAGGGGTCGTCACATTCCAAATCGGGGTCGCCATCCAATCGGTTTTGCGCCTCAATTAGCAAGTCGGTCGCGGCGGCAAGCAACGCCCTAACTGTCACCGGCCCGCTCATGCTTCTGCCCCATTGACCAGCCGCGATTGGAAGCGTTGCAATTCCTCCAAAGGAATGAGGGTCCGGCTGCCAAGGCGCACGGCCTTGATTTCGCCATCACGGATTAGCGCCCATGTTTTTGTTTGGTCGATGCCAAGCCAAATGGCACTATCGGGGACGGATAGATTGGCAGGTAGTATGGGGGTGGTGTTGGATTGTTTATTCATGCTCTTGCGTCCTTCTGTTTTGCAGAACGCAAGGTATCGCAAGGCACGCGATCAAATTAACGCAAAGTCAGGTTTCACTTTGCGGTTGTTTCTTCGGCCTGCCCCTTTTGGCCTTTAAGTCTGTTAAGGAGAATCGGGTAGAAATTCCAGATATAGAGCTATCAGGAATATACCCTAATTGATTGCAAAGGCTAGCAAATCTGTCGAATAGCCGTCGGTAGGAATCGCTAGAACTGCTAATCCACATTTGCACGGCGGCGGTTTCAAATGCCTGCCCTCTATGGACTCCTTTGGCCTCAAGGGATAAAACTTTTTGTCCAAATGCCATGGCCACAACGTCTTTTTCCGCATCCCAAACTACTTTGGCTCGCATTGAATTGCGATTGCGAACTCGCTTTTGCAGATTCACGGAATATGGTAATCTTTCACTAGGGCTGCCACTTGGACCGCCCATTGCAAATATGTAGCGCAGGTTTTGGATTCCAATAAGGCGGGCCATGCGCAACAATGGCGCTATATCCAACCGCCTCGGCAGGTCATGGATTCTTAAACTCAGGGGAGAGTTCGGGTCTGGTTTCGGGGCTTTATGCCAAGTGTCATCGGTCAGCTTAAATGCAATCAGCTCAAAATCCTTCTGAAATTGGGTTTTGTGGTAAACAGTCCACTCATTAATCCAATTATCAATTTGCCGGCGCAAAAAAAACCGATTCCATTCGGCATATGTGGGTTTCGCCATGCCCTTGCTCCATTGGGCTGCTCCTAAAACGCAATGGACGGCGGTCTTGCGGAGCGGCAAGGTATTCGTCGGCCAAAACTAGCCGCCCACGGATGCTATAACGGAACCGATATTCCTCCGAAAGGGGGTCAATCAACGACCTGCACAATTTGCCAGCCAAGGCGGCGCTTCATGCGGAGGGCTTCAAACGACCATGTGAAATGATCCATCACTGCAAGGCGCTGCTCCGAATCATCCACATGGCCAAAGGCGGCCGCGCTGATGATGTCATTATGGCCTTCACGGTCTGAGCAGAATACGGTTTCGGCAATCATGTTGCCAGCGACGGTCTGCCAAAGGCGGACAATTGTGAAGCGGTCTTTGACGCCTTCCTTGTCCATGCCACCCTCATAGAGCAATCGTGCCTTAGAGACGATCTTAGGCCCCTTGGCGTTGGCGATTTCGAGCAGTTCATAGCCTTCGGGTGTTGGCGCGTCCTTGAACGGCTTTGCGCCTGCGTTGTCTGTCAAATTCATGTTACTCTCCTTCTCTCATATTCCCACGAAAGCCCCTCACGGCAATTTTAGGCGCGTTGCGTGCGTTTCGGCGCGCTTGCTTTGTCCGCGACGGGAAAAGTCACCACCGCGCCCTCTGATGGTTCCACATGGTCCGCCCACCGCTGCATTAATGGAATGCGGTCTGCCAGATAATCGGTGCGCTTATAGGCCAGTTCGGTATCGCCACCTACGGCATGGGCAAGGCAGGCTTCTGCCACGTCCCTTGGCGTTCGGGTGTTCTCTGCAATCCAATCGCGGAGGCAGGAGCGAAAGCCATGAACGGTAACGGTCAATTCCATATCGCGCAGAACCTTGAGCAGCGTCATATCCGACAAGGGCTTGCGCAGGTCACGTCCTGCAAAAACAAGGTCGCTGCATTCATAGCGCCGCTCCTGCATCGCGGTTAGAAGCGCCACCGATTGCCGCGAAAGGGGTATGCGGTGTTCTGCCCCCGCCTTCATTCTATCGGCTGGAATTGTCCATAGGGCGGCCTCTAAATCGATTTCAGACCATGTCGCGCCTCTGACTTCCCCGGACCTTGCCCCCGTTAGGATTGCCAGCCGCACGGCCATGCTACCGGCGCTATCCTTTGCCGCGATGGCGGCATAAATTTGCCTTACGTCCTGCCACCGTGCGGCGGCAAAGTGTTTGGGCTTAATGCGTTGTTTGGGCAGGCCGCGATAGATTGAGCGTATGGGCAGTTCATTCTCCCGATCCCCCTTGGCCACGGCCCAATCGATGACTGCGATAATCCTTTGCCGGACGCGCCGCGCCGTTTCCGGCTTATCCTACCAAATGGCAATGATGACTTCGCGCACATGCTGCCGTTCAATTTCATTGACGGGAATCTTGCCAATAGTGGGGAAGGCATAGGTGGAAAGGGTGTTAATCCACTGGTCCACATGCTTCCCGTTTTTCCAGCCGCCCTTATATTCGATATGCGCTTGCTCTGCTGCTTCTTTGAACGTGGGCATAGTTTTGCGGGCCTTTGCCTGCTTTCGCTCTGCAATGGGGTCCAAACCAGCCCGTATCATGGCGCGCATATCATCGGCCATTTGCCGCGCCTCTTGCAAACCCACGCTATGGGCCGAACCCAGTCCAATGTCGCGCCGCTTTCCATTGATGGGGGTGCGCAGAACCCAGCTTCTCGATCCTGACTTGCCGATAACCAGCATCAGGCCTTTCTCGTCAACATAGTTCCCCGCTTCTTTAAGATTGCGGATTCCGATTGCAGTCAATTTTCCCATTGGGTTGCTCCTTCCCCACACTTTTCCCCACATGCCTTGGCCGGATGTGAGCGATGGATGGTGAATAGCATAGTGCGATAAATGGCGCAATTCCGCCATAAAATAAGCCTGCTATGCAGGGTGGCGAATGATTATGAAGGGGTAATTGGCGGAGAGATAGGGATTCGAACCCTAGGTACCGTCACCGGCACGCCGCATTTCGAGTGCGGTGCTTTCGACCACTCAGCCATCTCTCCGCAGAGTCCAAGGGTGGGCAAAACCTGCACACCGGCGAATGGAAGAGCGCCGATAGCCTAACCTTGCGCGCTTGCCAAGGGTGAAATGGACGCAGGCTTAGCTTTTTAATTTCCAGCCCGACCGTAGCACGGCATACACGATGCCGCCCATCAGGATATTGAGGCCCAACAACACCAATGCCCCGACAATAATCGGCGAGTCTGCTTGCCCCAAAAAGGCATAACGAAAACCGGAAATCATATAGAAAAATGGGTTCGCGTGGCTAATCGCCTGAAACACTGGTGATAGTTTTTCGACGGAATAGAATGTGCCGGATAGCAATGACAATGGCGCGATTATAAAGTTGGACACCGCGGCAGCATGGTCAAATTTCTCCGCCCAGATGGAGGTTAACAGGCCGACCAACGCGACCAGGCTGCTGCCTAATAGGCCGAACCATAGAACCGCCCAAGGGTGCTCAACGCTGACATGGACGCCGGGCCAGAGCAGCATGGCAAGCCAAACCGCGCCACCGACAGCCACTGCGCGGGTAACCGATGCACCGACCATGGCTGCCATTAGTTCAAAATTGGAAAGCGGCGGCATCAAATAATCGACAATGGTTCCCTGTACCTTGCCGACCAATAATGAGAAGCTGCTATTCGCAAAGGCGTTTTGCACCATGCCCATGATGATCAGGCCCGGTGCGATGAAATCCGCGAACGGCGCGCCCAATATCGTCAAATCGCCGCGTCCTAAGGCGACGGTGAAAATGACGAGGAACAGCAACGTGGTCAGCGCAGGTGCCCAAATCGTCTGCAACTGCACCTTCATAAAGCGGCGCACTTCCTTCACGTACAATGCGCGCATGCCCGACCAGTTAAAGCCGGATATGCGGATTTCGCCGATGCCGCCTTGCGCGGGGGCGGGCGAATGCTTAGATAAAACTTGCTCTTCCATGGCGCTATCGCTTATCGGCCTCTATCCTTTACGGCAAGCGGCTTTATCGCCGCCGTGCAGAGAATTTCTTTTAGGCCACGCGCCTTTGACAGATCGAACAGCGGAGCGACTATGTCCTGGACCGACGAACGTATTGAACAGTTACGCCAATTATGGGGCAATGGCATCACGGCCAGCCAAATCGCCGACGAACTTGGCGGGGTTAGCCGCAATGCCGTTATCGGAAAGGCGCACCGTTTGGGGCTTAAGGCGCGCCCGTCGCCGGTAAAGAGCAATGATGCGGCGAAGAAAGAAGCACCCAAGAAATCAATAGCTGCGAAGGAAGTTGCGCCTGTCGCTGCGCCCGCTGTGCCGATTGCCGACAAACCTGTTGCTGCGCCGCGTCCCGTTAAAAAGGCCATACCGGTTGTCGCGGATACGCCGCCGTTTGATGATGACGATGATGCGCCAATCGCTGCGCCGCGCGCGGATGATGATGCGCCAGTGCAAGAAGCTAAGCCCGCCGCGCCCCAACAACGCGTTGTCTCCATCGGACCCGGCGGCTTTATGCGCCAGGGACCGGGCGATCAGCAACCGCCCATTCCCCCCGCACCGCCGCGCCGTCTGGTTCCGGCCAAGC
>JBGSSR010000003.1:0-7971 GCA_041736905.1 Sphingomonadaceae bacterium
GACAACCCCTTGTTCGAGGCCCTACGCGCCGCCCGCCGCGACCTTGCGATGGAGGCCGGCGTGCCGCCCTATGTCATTTGCCACGACAGCACATTGCGCGAAATGGCGAGTGCGATGCCCATGACTTTGGCGGCGATGAGCGGCATTACCGGCATGGGCGCGAAGAAACTATCCGCCTATGGCGACGCGTTTTTGGCGGTCATCCGCCGGTTTTGAGTGCATTTAGCCCCTCCTCTTTAGAGGAGGGGTTGGGGTGGTGGGCAACGCCACGTTCGCACCACCCCGCTGCGACTAAGGCGTAAACGCCTAAGTCTCGCTGCCCCTCCTCTAAAGAGGAGGGATGAAGTTTAATCCTTCAAATGCTTATCCAACCAGCTTAGCACCGTGCCATACCATTGTAGCGAGTTTTTCGGCTTGTTAATCCAATGGTTCTCATCGGGGAAGATCAGCAATTTGCTCTCGATCCCCTGCCGCTGCAACGCGGTGAACGCCGCCAGCGACTGCGAATAAGGGATACGGAAATCCTTCTCCCCCGCCGTCACCAAAGTCGGGATGCGCCACTTCGTCACGTGGTTGACGGGGTTCCATTTTTCCGCATCGGTCCGTTCCCACCATGGGCCTTTGTGGTCCCATTCATCGAACCACAACTCCTCCGTTTCGAACGCCATCGCGCGCAGGTCGAACACGCCCGCGTGGTTGACGATGCACTTAAATCCGTCGTTCCACTGACCGGAAATCCAGTTCATCATATAGCCGCCATAGGACGCGCCCAATGCGCAGGCGTTGCCAACATCGATGCCCGCGTCCTTCGCGCCAGCGGCGGAGAGGCCCAGTTTCAGGTCGGTGAGCGGCTTTCCGCCCCAATCGCCCTGAATGCTGTCGGTGAAGGCTTGGCCGTATCCGGTCGAGCCGTGGAAATCGACCATGACGGCGGCATAGCCCGCCGACGCAAACGCCTTTGGGTTCCAACGGAAGGACCAGCTGTTCCCGAAACTTCCCTGCGGCCCGCCATGGACGAGGAAGGCGACGGGCAGTTTGCCGTCTGGCGCCGCCACGCCGGTGGGCTTCACAATTTGTCCCCAAACCGTCTCGCCATTGGCACCGGCGAAGCTGAACCGTTCAATGGTAACGGGCGCAATGCCCGCGAACACTGCGTCGTTCGCTTCGGTCAATTTCGTCAGTTGGCCCTTAGGCGACAGGCGGTAAATCTCGGTCGGCGCCTGAATCGTATCCAGCCCTATAATCACGCTGCCATCTTTGAGCGGCACCGCCGCGCTGACATGGCCGTCCTTGGTCAGACGCGTGACTTTGCCCTTCAAATCGACGCGGAACAGCGGCGTGTCGAGCGTGTCGCCGGCGGTCACATAGATGCTCTTGCTATCGGGGGCCCATGCGATCGAGCCGACGGAACGGTCCCAATCCTGCGTCAGGGGCGTCACCGCGCCCGTCGCATTGTTGCGCAAGTGCACGACTTGGCGGTCGGCCTCATAGCCTGCGCGCGCCATCGCGACCCATGCCGACCATTTGCCGTCTGGCGAGGTGGTGGGAAGGGTGTCTGTGCCCTTATTGCCCGCCGTCCAATTGTCCACCGCGCTGCCGTCCGCTTTGGCCGCATAGATGTTGAGGTCGGTGCTGCGCGGTTCATCCTTGTCCGCGATGCGCAGCGCGTAGAGGACATGGCCGCCATCGGCGCTCCACGCCACTTCCTCACCGCCGCCAAAGGGTTTGCCCGGCGCGTCGCCAATAATCGCGCTGTCCGGCCCGCCGTCCATGGCGCGGCCATCGCCGCTCAATTTGCCATCCGTCATGTCAAAGACAAAGATGCGGCTGTAATTGCCGGGCGTCTCCCATGCGTCCCAATGGCGCACGAACAGTTCGTCATATTCGCGGCCAGAGCCGGGGCTAGGCGCGGCGCGGTTGCCATCGGAATCACATCCGAAGGTGGCGCAATTCTTCGCAATATCGCCCCAGATAGCGACCTTGTCGCCCTTGGGTGAGAGTTTGAAACCGGAAATATCCGCCTTCGTATCGCTGACCTGCGTGGTCGTGCCGCCCGCAATGTCATAGCGGTAGATTTGCGACTTTCCGCCCGCGTCGGAAAGGTAATAGATGCTCTTACCATCTGAGCTGAACACCGGATCGGTTTCATTCGCGTCGGCCACACTGGCAATCATCGTCGCGGTGGCGGCGGGGTTTTTCGCATCCTCCAGATAGAGGTCGAACCGGCCCTTGTTCGCCTCCATATCGGTCGTGCGCACGGCATAGACCATCACGGCTCCATCGGGGGAAACCGAGGGCGAACCGACGCGTTTTAACGTGACGAGATCATCGGGCGTCATGGCGCGTTGCTCTTGGGCAAAGGCAGGTGTGGCAACAACCGCCAGCCCCATGGAAAGGGCTAGCAGCGACGAGCGGGGGATAATTTTGTTACGCATGGGCGAAACTATAGCACCCGATGCCCCCATGGAAAGAGGAAAAGCAAAGGCCTAATTTTCCGCCCGCCTAACTGCCGTGGACAAGTTTCCGCGCGAACTCAATTATCCCCGTTTGCCGCCGCCGTTTCAGGCGTTCGGCGACCAAAATCGCGCGCACTTCGGCAAAGCAAACGTCAATGTCGTCATTGACCAGCACGTAATCGTAAGCATCCCAGTGGCTGATCTCATCCCGCGCGCGGTCCATGCGGCCATCGATAATATCGTCGCTGTCGGTTCCGCGAGAGCGCAAGCGCGCCTCAAGCGCCTCGATGCTGGGCGGCAGGATGAACACGCGGACAACGTCGCGGCCCAGTTGTTGGTACAATTGCTGCGTCCCCTGCCAATCAATGTCGAAGAGAAAGTCCTGCCCCTCCTCTACGCCGCGCTCAATTTGTTCGCGCGGGGTGCCATAGCGGTGGCCGAACACATGCGCCCATTCGATAAAGTCGTTGTGTTCGACCATTTTTTCAAAGGTCGCCACGTCAACGAAATCATAGTCATGGCCGTTGACCTCACCCGGACGCGGGGCGCGGGTGGTGGTGGAGACGGACATATTGATATCGCCATCTTCCGCGAGCAACCGCCGCGCCAGCGTGGTTTTACCGGCACCCGACGGGCTGGATAGGACAAACAACAGGCCGCGACGGGCAAGCGGGGAATGGCTATGGGGCATAGCCACCCTTTGCGCCGTGCGCGCCGTTCGTCAAGGGGAAAGGCGTTGACGTGCGGACGGACGCGGGGCAAAGCTACCCACCATGACCGACATTTTTACCCGCCTTGAATCCACCATTGCCGCGCGCCGGTTGGGCGATCCGTCCGATTCCTATGTCGCCAAATTGCGCCATAAAGGCCGCGCCGAAATCGCCAAGAAACTGGGCGAGGAAGGTGTCGAACTTGCCATTGCGGCGGTGCAGGATGACGGGCCGAAAGTCGTGTCGGAAAGCGCCGATGTGCTATTCCACATGCTAATGCTGCTGGCCGATATGGGGTTGACGCTCGACGATGTGCGCGCCGAGTTGGAACGGCGGGAGGGGCTGTCCGGCATCGCCGAAAAGGCTGCACGCCCTGATTAATTGGGCCAGAATAAAGGAGAGTTCCATGTCCATCGACCCCACCGCGCCTTATGATGACAATAATATCTTCGCAAAAATCCTGCGCGGGGAAATCCCGTGTTCGAAGGTGTATGAGGATGACCATGCCCTCGCCTTCCACGATATCAATCCGCAGTCGCCGACGCATGTGTTGGTGATCCCCAAAGGCCGCTATGTGTCATGGGATGATTTCAGCGCGACGGCTCCCGACGCCGAAATCGCGGGCTTCATCCGCGCGGTGGGCGAAGTCGCCCGCGCCGCTGGATTGGTGGAACCGGGCTATCGGTTGCTCGCCAATATCGGGCATAATGGCCATCAGGAAGTGCCGCATTTGCACGTGCACATGTTCGGCGGACGGGCGTTGGGGCCGATGCTTAGCCGATAAAATTCAACGTCGGATTGCCCACCCCCAGCCCCTCCCGCAAGCGGGAGGGGTAGTGAGACTTAGCCCTTTAGGGCTTAGTCGCAGCGGGGTGGGCACCCCTAATAATGCCACCGCACCACCGCGCGCGTTACGTTGCTCATCACGCCCATGCGGTCCACATTTGGCGCGGTCGTTTCGGCCAGCAACACAGCCACGGCATAGCGCGTTCCATCAGGTGCTGTGATGATGCCGACGTCATTATAGCCGGTCTGCGTGCCGCCAAACTGCTGCCCCGTGCCAGTTTTATGGCCAATGCTCCATCCGGCGGGCAGGCCGCCTTTTAGCCGGTTCGGCCCGCTGGTCGTGCGGGCCATCGTGTCGAGAAGATAGCGGGTGGAGGTAGGCGACAACGCCTCCCCGCGCGCAATCATGGCAAGCGCGCTCACCATCGCATCGGGCGTCGCGCCGTCCATTGGGTTGGCGACATAGGCGTTGAGCGCGCTGCGCCGAGTTTCGCCCGACACACCCGCCCGCGCATCGAACCAGCGGTTGCCGGGGCCATAGCTTTGGTCCCAGCTAAAACCCGCGATGCGCGATTGCATTTCGCGCTCACCCGGACCAAAACGGATGTCGCTCATGCCCTTATCAGCCAACGTCCGCCGCACCGCGTCCGGCCCTCCGACCAGCCAAAGCAATTTGTCATTTGCGGTGTTATCGCTTTTGGTCAGCGAATATTCCAACAATTGCCCGACGGTGAAACTTTGCGAACCGCTCGCAACCACGCGGTCCTTCACGATCGATTGGAACATCGTAAAGTCATTGTATGTGACCGTGACCGGCGTTTGCAACGTCAAACGGCCCTTATCAATTTGGTCGAGCACGGTGAGGCCGACCCACAATTTCGACACGCTTTGTTGGGGGAACATGTCCTGCCCACGGAAACTGACCAGCCACGGCCCGCCGTCGATGCGTTGCACAGCAATGCCGGTTTTGCCGGGGAAGGCGCGCCACAATTGGGCGAGTTCATCCTTCAACCCCTGCGGCGCTTGGCCATTATAAGCGGGTGCGGAAGGATAAGGTTGGGGCTGTGGCTGCGTGCGCGGCGGCTGCCAAGGTGCGGCATCGGGCGGCGGGACGGGCGAAGTATATTGCGGCGAACCGCCCACGCCCGCTTGCGCCTCCGGGATGGCGGTGCAGGCCGGTAGGAGCGCGGCGAACGCCAACGTGAGAGTCAGGCCGCGGCGTTTGGTGAGGGGCGTTTTGGGTTGGGGCATAAGGGGCTGTCTATCCATTGCGGCAAAATGGTGCAACCGCCCTTAACCCGCGATGAGCGGCACGGTGCAACCGGCGCGATGGGACAAAGCGATGAACGATTCTGTGCTTGCGGTGAGTGGAGGGCGTGGTGCGGGAGAAGCAGAGCGAGTGCGGCAACTTGCAATCCTCCCCATTGTGGGGAGGTGGCAGCCGGAACGGCTGACGGAGGGGTTTGGACGCAATCTTTTTCCCCTCCACCGCTTCGCGGTCCCCCTCCCCATTTTGGGGAGGATCGTTTAAGGAATCAACACCGTATCCACCGCCGGATCGACCGTATCTGGATAATCCAACGTGTAATGCAACCCACGACTTTCATGCCGATGCAGCGCGCTTTGCACGATGAGGTCGGCGCATTGCAGCAGGTTGCGCAGTTCGATAAGGTCGCTGGTCACGCGGAAATGGCCGTAATAATCGGCCACTTCGCCCTCCAGCAGCTTAATCCGGTGCGCCGCGCGCTCCAACCGCTTCGTGGTGCGCACAATGCCAACATAGTTCCACATAAACCGACGGATTTCCGTCCAGTTTTGCTTGATAACGACTTCCTCGTCGCTGTCGGTGACGCGGCTTTCATCCCATGCGCGCACGGGTGGCGGGGCTTCGAAACTGTCCCAATTCGCCATGATGTGCGCCGCCGCCGCCTCTCCAAAGACGAAGCATTCGAGCAAGGAATTGGACGCCAACCGGTTCGCGCCATGCAGGCCGCTTTCGGTCACTTCACCCGCCGCGTAGAGGCCGGGCAAATCGGTGCGGCCATCCAGATCAATCAGCACGCCGCCGCAGGTATAATGCTGTGCCGGTACCACGGGGATGGGGCTGGTGGTCATGTCGATGCCAAGGCCCATGAGCTTCTCATAAATATTCGGGAAATGCCCGCGCACAAATTCCGGCGGCATATGGCTGATGTCAAGGTGCACGTAATCAAGGCCGTAGCGTTTAATCTCCGCATCAATCGCCCGCGCCACCACATCACGCGGGGCGAGTTCAAGGCGGTCATCATAAAACGGCATGAACCGTTTGCCCGTCGCGGGATTGATGAGGTGGCCGCCCTCCCCGCGCACAGCCTCAGTAATCAGGAAGTTTTTGACCTCCAAATTATAGAGACAGGTCGGGTGGAATTGCATCATTTCCATGTTGGAAACCCGCGCACCCGCCCGCCAAGCCATCGCGATGCCATCGCCAGTCGCGCCCCTTGGCGCAGTGCTGAATTGATAAACCCGCCCTGCCCCGCCGGTGGCGAGGATGGTCGCGCGCGCTGTGTGGACGGCAACTTTGCCGGTGCTGGTGTCGAGCGCGTAGACGCCCCATACGCGGCCCGACCCGCTGTATCGTTCCTCATTGCAGCCGGTAATCAGGTCAATGCACACTTGGTTGGGCAGCAGGGTGATGTTCGGGTTCGCCCGCGCGGTGTTCAGCAACGCCTCCTGCACCGCCCAGCCGGTTGCGTCATCGACATGCACAATCCGCCGATGCGAATGCCCGCCTTCACGGGTCAGGTGCAGCGTGTCGGCGTCTTTATTGAACGGCACGCCCATGTCGATCAGGCGCTGAATAGACTGCGGCGCGTTTTCGACAACGAACTCGACCGTCTCTTGTCTGTTAAGCCCCGCGCCCGCCACCATCGTGTCGCGGATATGATCCTCAAACGTGTCGCCTGCGTCCAGCACGGCGGCAATCCCGCCCTGCGCCCACGCGGTTGACCCCTGCGCCATATCGCCCTTTGCGAGCACGAGCACACGGTGTTTTTCGGCCAGCGAAATAGCCGCAGTCAGCCCAGCTGCGCCGGACCCGATGATGAGGACGTCGTAGTTTGTCATTTTTGTTTCATGCGACGGGAATGGGGCGCACGCAAGCGGGAAAAGGGGCAGGCATCGTCAAGTTCGCGGCGGATGCGGGTCCCAGCCCAACGTCTCTATCAGGAAAATGGCCAACTTGTCCAAACGCTCGTAATTGCCTTCGGTCTCTTCAAGCACGCGATAGCCGTCGGAATCATAGGTTTCCAGATAGATAGTCGTGCCATCCAACACGGCATAATCAAAAACCGTCCATATGCGACCAGGCAAGCCATCGTCGTAAATGTTCATGAACTCTTCAGATTGTTGGGGATCTAACACCACCCTTTTTGTTTGTAACACTTTTGGAATTGGGGAGTCACTCGTTCCACCCAACCGCGTTCCGAAAAGCGTAATTGCTTTGCCCCTTTTTTCCACGCGAACAATATGCAGGTGAGTGAAGGAGGGGAGATGAGAAACGCGTATGGTGAAGTCTCCCTCCCGCCATTCCGCCCTTTCGCTTTGCACGATAGCGGCTTCATCCGCCAAATGTAAAACGCCGCCTAGATTCTCGACCGTCCAACGATTAACCAGTTCGCCGCAGTCCCCACGCTTTTCAACAAAGCCCTTGGGGAATTGTCGCGCAACCTCCACCCGAAAATCAATCGGATCAGCATTTGCCGCTTTTTTGCTGCATGCAATTTTGGCGTTATAATATAGCAACCCAATCAACACGGTCATTAGCAGGGCACATATCCATAGCACCCACCGCCAATAGCCATTTTTGGATGCCGTCATCCCTCGCCCTTAAAACGGCACGTCATCATCGAAGTCATCCCCGCTGCCTTGGTTCCAGCCGCCGCCTTGATTGCCGCCGCCCGAGGGTGCACCACCGCGACTTCCGCCGCCACCCGAATTGCCACCCTGCCCCCAGCCATCGTTGCCGCCCTGCGCGCCGC
>JBGSSR010000032.1:0-1781 GCA_041736905.1 Sphingomonadaceae bacterium
GCGCCCGCCGAAATATGACGCCGACGAACTATACGGCATCATCCCCGACGACGTGCGCGCGCCCTATGACGTGCGCGAAGTCATTGCGCGCATCGTGGATGGCAGCGAGTTTCAGGAGTTTAAGGCGCATTTCGGCACGACATTGGTTTGCGGTTTCGCGCATATCTGGGGCATGCCGGTCGCAATCCTCGCCAACAACGGCGTGTTGTTTAGCGAGAGCGCGGTCAAGGGCGCGCATTTCATTGAACTGGCGCAGCAACGCAAAATCCCCTTATTGTTCCTGCAAAATATCAGCGGATTTATGGTCGGCGGCAAGTACGAGGCGGAGGGGATTGCCAAGCACGGCGCGAAGCTGGTCACTGCGGTGGCCACCGCGAGCGTGCCGAAAATCACGGTGCTGATTGGCGGGTCATTCGGCGCGGGGAACTACGGCATGTGCGGGCGGGCGTATTCGCCGCGGTTCCTATTCACCTGGCCCAATGCGCGGATTTCCGTGATGGGCGGGGAGCAAGCGGCGAGCGTGCTCGCCACCGTCCACCGCGACGCGGCGAATTGGACGGCAGAGGAGGCCGAAGCGTTCAAGGCTCCGGTCCGGCAAAAATATGAGGATGAGGGCAATCCCTATTACGCGACGGCGCGGATGTGGGACGATGGGATTATCGACCCGGTGCAGACGCGGGATGTGTTGGGTCTTGCCTTTGCGGCCACTCTTGGGGCACCATTCGAAGATAGAGGATTTGGTGTGTTTAGGATGTAGGGGTTACTAATGAAATTTGATGAAAAAGCATGTCCGCATTGCGCTGAGGTTGTTAAGAAAGCTGCCACAAAGTGCAAGCACTGTGGTTCTGAACTTCCCAAAGCTCCGCCACCGAAACCTGCCTCTCCCGGCGAAACTTTCGCAGGATGTGCTGGGTTGATTGTTGTGGCACTGATAATTTTCTTCGTGTTTCGGTCATGTACCTCTGAGAGTGTAGAGGAGAAACAAGCGAAAGTTGCGCAGACCGCAGAGGACAAGCGCAATGGTTTCCACTGTCTCAGTCCTTGGGATGGCTCACACAACGGTGTTGTCGATAGAGTTAAAGCGGGCTTGCGAGATCCAGAATCGTTCGAACACGATAGCACAAGAATTACGCCGGTCGATAAAGACGGCAACCATATTGTTGCCATGACTTATCGGGCGCGGAACGGCTTTGGAGGTATGAACGTTGGAAATGCTATTGCAACGGTCCGCCAAGCAGATTGCGGCGTAACATCGGTTGTTACAGACAATTGATAATATTGTTGGTTAGAAATTGAACCGTTATATTTTTCCCCTCCACCACCCTTCGGGCGGTCCCCCTCCCCATGCTGGGGAGGTTTGATTTGCCCACCAAAAAAAGGGCGGCCCCCATGTCAGGAACCGCCCTTTCTTTCATCCCCGCCGCGATGGCCCTAGGGGCAGGTGGGCCATCGCTGTGGGAAACTCGTGTCCGGCGCTAATCCTCCGCAGCGCCTTCTAAATCTTCCTCAACCACCTCCGCCTCGTGCCGGATCAAATCGCCCGGTTGGCAATCCAGCGCCGCGCAGATGGCGTCCAATGTGCTGAACCGTATGGCCTTTGCCTTGCCGGTTTTCAGGATGGACAGGTTGGCCATGGTTATCCCCACGCGGTCCGCCAATTCGGTGAGAGTCATGCGCCGTTGGTACAATATCTCGTCAAGCTCGATACGAATGGTCATCACACCGTGCCCTCCAATTCTTCGCGCATCGCCACGCCTTGTTCAAACACGCGGGCCAGGATG
>JBGSSR010000045.1:0-10210 GCA_041736905.1 Sphingomonadaceae bacterium
GACGGCGGCGGTGATGAACAAAGTCTGCCCCGTGGTCAAATCGGCGCTTGCCGCGGGTTGTGTCACGGCAACGCCAAAGCCCTCCGCCGTGCCCAAGGTGCCGGTGACGAGCGACCATTCGATATCGTCAATAAGCAACCAAGATTTGAAACTTGCCGCCGTAGTGAATTGAAATTGCAGCGTCACCGTCTGCCCCGCATAGGCGGCCAAGGGTTGCGAATAGCTCCACCACGGGCTTGCCCCGCGTGTAACCGCCATCAACGGTGCGGCTCCACGCGTGCCGTTGGCGCGATAGTCCCAATTGTTATATTGGCCATAGCCAAAGGTCGTGTTGCTCACCTGAGCCGTGCCACGGTTGGGGGCAAAGGGGCGAGTGACAAAATTGCCCGCCGTTGGTCCGATAAATTCGGTCGTCGTCGAACCAACCACGCTGACGCGGATAAAGTCCCATTGCGTCGCGCCATCGTTGGAACCGTCCCATCCCTGGGGCTTCCACCGCACAGTGACATCGCCGGGATTGGTGGCGGGAACGGCGATAGTGCGGGTCAGTGTCACCACCTGCCCGTTGCTATTATCGGCATTGGTCCGCGACCCGATGAGATAAGAAAAACTGCCGGTGTTCGCATTGCCATCGGTGTTAACTGTGGTGGCATCGGTCACGGAAACGGTCTCGTTCGGGCGCACCTGCGCGTCATAAGTGGCGACGGTTTTGCTGCCGGTCCAGCCGGTCGGATCCTCTTGTCCCGTCGCCCCATGTTCAAAGTTGCCGTTGATTTTAGGCTGCGCATTCGCCGCCTTCGCGCCATTTTGCGTGATGTCGAAATAGATATAATAGGTCTGCGCACCGCTGTCCTGCACGATCCAGCGAACTTCGCCGCGGTTGTTGCCAGTGGCATCGGTGGCATTGGCAAAACGCGTGTCGGTGTATTCCTGGGTCGCGGCCAGACTGCCATTCGGGCGCACGACGCGGATGGAGTTGACGTCGAATGTGCCCGAAATGCTGAGTTGCGTCAGCAATGTGGCGAAGTTCACGTCCACCGTCGCGGTGCTGTTCACGCTGCTGCTTGCCGGCAACGTCACGGGCACGCGGTAGTGCCAATCGCTGCCGCTGTGGACGCCATCGGGGTCCCACCATCCCGGCGGGGCGGGCGTGCGTAGGTCGGCATAGGCCGGCCCCGTGCTAAGCATAGGGCTTAACACGGCCAACATCAGGGCCATTATGGCCATGATCAAGGTTATCAGGCGCATCATTACGCACACAGTCGTAACGAGTTTTGGTTAACGAAATGGTAAATTCTGCCCCTACCACACGCCTAAAGTGCCGATTTGACCAAAATTTGCATCCATTTTGGCCGAAAACTTGGTTAATTTCGGCCTAGCTGTGTCTTACGCCCAATCGCCATGTGCGGCCATCCATAGCGCCACGCTGGCAAAGGCGGCGGTATCCGCGCGCAGGATGCGGGGGCCAAGCGACACAGGCACGGCGGCGGGATGGGCAGCGATCTGCGCCTGCTCCTCCCCCGTAAATCCGCCCTCTGGGCCAATGAGTATGCCCGCCGGTCCCGTGTGTCCGGCCAATTTCGCCGCCATGCTCGCCGCGCCGTCACCCTGCAATCGTTCATCGCAGAAAAACAGGTGCCGCCCATCCGGCCAATCCTTCAACATCGCCGCGAGTGTGGTTAGGTCGCCGATGTCAGGAAGCGCGTTGCGCTCACACTGCTCCGCCGCCTCGATCATCGTCGCGGCCAATCGATCGGGCTTGATTTTATCGACTATGCTGCGCGCCGTGCGCACGGTGATGAAGCGCGCGACGCCCAATTCGCACGCCTTTTCGGCGATGGCATCAAAACGCGGCTTCTTAATCGGCGCAACGCACAGCCATAGGTCGGGCACATCCTCCCGCGGTTTCAGATGGTCAGCGATGGTGACGGACACCCGCCGCTTGCCCACCTCGGTCAGTTCCCCGCGCCATGTGCCGGTCTGGTTGTCGAACAACAATATGCTGTCGCCCGCCGCCAAGCGCAACACCTGCGCCAGATAATGCGCGGCGTTGCCCTCAAGGCTTAGCGTCATGCCGTCAGACAGCAGTTCTTCCACGAAAAGCCGCTGCATCGTGGCCATGGAACGGGCCTGAGGGGCGGGGGCATTTGAGTTCATAATATCCATTCCCATCATCGGCGCTATTCACCCATGCGTCCCTTTGCTAAAGCCTTGGCCCATGCAAAGCAATTCTCCTGCGCCCGATATTGTCCCTGATAGCCAGCATAAGGGCGTGCTGCGCCTCCTGCCCGCCACGTTTATTCCTTATGCGTTGCTGGCGCGGTTCGATCGGCCGATTGGGTGGTGGCTGCTGTTTTGGCCCGGCGCGTTTGCGTTGGCATTGAGCGGTTCGTTGCCGGAGCGATGGGATATGCTGCTCTGGTTTCTCATCGGGTCGATTGCAATGCGCAGCGCGGGGTGCGTGTATAACGACATCGTCGACCGCGACCTCGATGCCCAAGTCGAACGCACCGCCAGCCGCCCGTTGGCCAGCGGCGCGGTGAGTGTGCGGGCGGCATGGGTGTGGTTGATTGCATTGTCAGGCGTGGGCCTGATCGTGCTCCTCCAATTGCCCCTGATTGCGCAAATCACCGCGCTTGCCAGCCTTGCCCTTGTCGCCGCTTATCCCTTTATGAAGCGGATTAGCTGGTGGCCGCAGGCGTGGTTGGGGCTCGTCTTTTCATGGGCCGCGCCGGTCGCTTGGCTCACCGTCGCACCGGAAACCGTGGCGGGCGGCGACTATGGCGCCATGGCGTTGCTCTATGCCGGATGCATCCTGTGGGTCATCGGCTATGACAGCATCTACGCGTTGCAGGACGTGGAGGATGACGCGATGGTCGGCATCAAAAGCAGCGCGCGGGCCATGGGCGACCATGTGAAGGGCGGCGTGGCGGGGTTCTACGTCGGCGCGTTGGCCTTATGGGGTGCGGCGATATGGTTGATGCGGCCCGACCCGTTGGCGCTGCTCGCTCTCCTCCCCGCCGCTGCGCATTTGGGGTGGCAAGTGGTGACGTTGGTGCCAAAAGACGGGGCCAATGCGCTCGCCCGTTTCCGCGCCAACCGGACGACGGGGTTGCTCGTGACGTTGGCGATGCTGACCGTTGGCATCACCTTGCGATAGCGCGACATCGGTGGCAAGGATGGTGCCCTAACAGGAGTTTTTGCCATGACCGACGTATCCGCCTTTCGAACCGTAACCAGCACCTTCTCGGCCAGCCCACAGATTACAGCGGAGGATGTGGCCACGGCAAAGGCGGAGGGCTTCACGCTCATCATCAACAACCGCCCCGATGGCGAGGAACCGGACGCCCCGCAAAGCGCCGAGATTATGGGCGCCGCCGCCGACGCCGGATTGGCGTTTATATCCATCCCCATCACCCACGCTGGCTTTTCCGGCCCGCAGGTGGAGGCGATGGAGGCGGCATTGAAGGGATTGGGCGAGGGCGAACGCGCGCTCGCCTATTGCCGGTCCGGCACGCGATCGACGTTTTTGTGGGCACTGGCGCGTGCGAAAATGGGCGGCAATCCCATGAACATCGCCAATAATGCAGCCAAGGCAGGCTATGACATTTCGCCCGTGCGGCCCATGGTCGATGCCTTGGCGGCAGCCGCCGACTAAAGACTCGATGCCTTGGCCGCCTCGTCGGAGTAGGCCCACACAATAGGTTGCATATTGCAATCGACTTGCTAAACTGCGCGCAACCAAAATGTCTTTAGGATGCAGCAGGCCGATGCCCGAGCTACCCAACCCCGTTTATTGGGCGATCCCGTTCTTTGTCGTCACCTTGATCGGCGAATATGTGTGGCAACGCACGCGCCGACCGGCGGCGTTTACGGGCAAAGATACCGCAACCTCGCTCACCCTTGGCCTTGGTTCACTCGTTGCGGGTGCGGCAACCGGCGCGGCGGTGTTGGCGATGGCGGTGTGGGCGTATCAGCATCGCCTGTTTGAGATTGGCTATGTGTGGTGGGCGTGGGCCCTGTGCCTCATCCTCGACGACCTAGCCTATTACTGGTTCCATCGCACCGCGCACCGCGTCCGCTGGTTCTGGGCCAGCCATGTGATCCATCATAGCAGCACCCACTACAACCTCTCCACCGCGCTAAGGCAGACATGGACGGGTTTTTTCAGCCTGACCTTCTTATTCCGTATGCCGTTGTTTTTCATCGGCTTTCCGGTGGAGATGGCATTGTTCGTCGGCGGTGTGAACCTCATCTATCAATATTGGATCCATACCGAGGCCATCGACACAATGCCGCGCTGGTTCGAATATATCTTCAACACGCCCAGCCATCACCGAGTCCATCATGGCCGCAATCCGCGCTATCTCGATGCCAATTATGCTGGGATTTTCATGGCATGGGACCGGATGTTCGGCAGCTTTGTGCCGGAGCGCGCCGATGATCCGGTGGATTATGGGCTGGTCAAACCCCTGGGCAGTTTCAATCCGTTTTGGGCCGCCGTGCATGAATGGGTGGGGATAGCGCGCGATATGTGGGCCGCGCCGTGGCGGTATAAATTATCCTACCTCATCCGCGAACCGGGGTGGAGCCACGATAATAGCCGCGAAACCAGCGCGCAAATTCGCGCCGCGTGGTTGGCCGAAACCGGCGCGGCCCCTTCTCCTACCACACCCTACAAAGAAAAGGCCTCCGCATGACGACCTTAACCGATGGCGCAACATTCGACCTTTTGGTGCTGGGCGGAGGCTCGGCAGGATGCGCGGCGGCGGAGGGATTAAGCCGCGATGGCAAGCACAGCGTATGCCTCATCGAGGCGGGCGGCACCAACGATATCTTCCGCGTGAAAACGCCGGGCATGATGCCCTTCATCCCGAAATGCAGCAATTATCAATATGAAACCTTGCCGCAAGTCGGCCTGAACGGGCGGACCGGATACCAACCGCGCGGGCGCGGGCTTGGCGGGTCGAGCGCGATTAACGCCATGGTCTATATCCGCGGGCATGCGTGGGATTACGACCATTGGGCGGAATTGGACTGCAAAGGGTGGAGCCATGCCGATGTCCTGCCCGTGTTCCGCACGATGGAGGACAATGTGCGCGGGGCCGACGATTTCCACGGCGCGGGCGGGCCGTTGACTGTGTCCGACCAACATTGGGAAAATAGCGGCAGCAAAGCCTTTGTCGAGGCGGCGGCGCGGCTACAACTGCCCATCAACGATGATTTCAACGGCGCGGTTCAGGACGGCTTTGGCCTCTACCAAACCACCATGCGCGGCGGCGAGCGCTGGTCCGCGTCGCGGGCGTTTATCGAACCGAACCGAGGGCGTAGCAATCTGACCGTGCAAACCGGCGCGCTGATTGAGCGACTGACGGTGGCGGAGGGCCGCGTCACCGGCGCGGTGTTACGCATCGGCGGGCAAAGCCTCACGCTCCATGCCCGCGCCGGTGTGGTCCTGTCCGCCGGAGCCTTTGGCAGCCCACATATCATGATGCTGTCCGGCATCGGCCCCGCTGCGCATTTGGCGGAGCGCGGCATTGCCGTGGTCGCCGACCGCGCCGATGTCGGCGGGAATTTGCAGGACCATATCGACTATGTCGCCAGCTTTAAGACCGAATCGAAGGACTTCATCGGCGATTCGCTGTCCGGTTCGCTCAACATGGCCAAGGCATTGTGGACCTATGTCCGGCGGCGGGAGGGGATGATGACCACGCCCTGGGCGGAGGCGGGCGGCTTTTGGCGCTCCTCCCCCGACCTACCTGCGCCCGATGTGCAATATCACTTCGTCCCCGCCATGCTGGAGGATCATGGCCGGACCAAGGTGCACGGCCATGGGTTTAGCTGCCACGCTTGTGTCCTGCGCCCCGAAAGCAAGGGGACAGTGCGGTTGGCGAGCAACGATCCCGCCGCCGCGCCGCTCATCGACCCCGCGTTCCTGACGGCCGAGGCCGACCGACGGACGTTGCGTGCAGGGGTCAGGCAAATGTACCGCATTTTTGCTACCCCGCCGCTCTCCGACTATCGCCCGACCGATCGCCATCCGGTGGATTTGGAGGATGATGCCGCGCTGGACGCCGCCATCGCCGCGCGCGCCGATACGGTCTATCACCCCGTCGGCACCTGCCGCATGGGGGGTGACGCGGACGCCGTGGTGAACTCCACATTGAAGGCCAATGGCGTCGATGGGCTGTGGATTGCGGATGCCAGCATCATGCCCAGCCTCATCGGTGGCAACACCAACGCGCCCAGCATTATGATCGGCATGCGGGCGGCGGAATTTGTGAAAGCGGCCCTAAACTAAACGCTGCTTAGCCCAACTCCCAATCGGCAAAGTCCGCCGCGCCGCCAAGGCCGGGGTCATAGACCGCGCTTAACCGTCGCATGGCCAGAATCGCGAGCCGTTGCACCTCCAATTTTCGCCGCGCCGGAGCCAAGGGATGCCGTGCGGCGGGGCGCAAAATTTCCGCGCCATAGCCATCGGCGATAATCACCCCCGCCCGCTCCGGCAAAAACGCCTCTCCATCCAGCAGGCCCGCGTCCAAACTCGGCGGGATCGCCCAATAATATTTGTCGCAATAGTCGAGGTAATCGGGCCATTTTTGATCGCCCAGAAGGTCCGCTTTGCTGCATTTAATCTCAACCAATATCACATCGCCCTTCGCACTGACCCCCATAAGGTCGGCACGGCGGTTGTTGCGCAGCGCAACTTCGCGCTGCACCGCAATTCGGTGGCGGGCAAACATCCGCGCCACGCCGCGCGCGACAGCGTCTGCGCCAAGCAGCGTGCAAGGGTTGGACGATTCAACTGATTCGGGAATGGACAATATCATATCGTAAGGATAGAACAGGAATAGAACAAAGGGCAAGGCCGAAACGAAAAAGGGCCGGATTGGCGTCCGGCCCCGTTCGAATATCAACGCTAAATTGCTGACCTAGCGATAGAAAACATGGTTTCCAATCGTCCCCGTGCGCGTCAAGCGCCAACCGGGGGAAACATAGGTCGCGTGGAAAAACAGCGACCCTTTAACAGGGCTTTCCCAATGTTCGT
The DNA here is from genome assembly GCA_041736905.1 of Sphingomonadaceae bacterium. GTDB lineage: Bacteria > Pseudomonadota > Alphaproteobacteria > Sphingomonadales > Sphingomonadaceae > JBGSSR01. The sequence goes on from JBGSSR010000045.1 coordinate 7,049, forward strand.
TAACCGCGATATGCGCGATGGCCACGGCGGTGCGCCAGGCCTTGCTGTCCCGATTAATCGCGGGCATTTTGCCGCCGCGCACGAAGCTGAATTGGCTTTTTTGATAGACCACGCCGCATAGGGTGGCGGGGAAACGCCCCGATTTGGCGCGGTTGATGACGACTTCTGCGACCGCCAATTGCCCCGCAAGCGATTCGCCTTTGGATTCAAAATACACGGCGCCGGCGAGGCACTCCATTTCGGCGTCGGCAACTTCGGTGGGCTGCATCGCGACCAATTCGGCAAGCGAGTTTGCAGGGCCAATGGGCGTTGTCGCGGGCGCGGCGTCGGGGATGATTTGGCCCTCAACCGGTTGTGATATGTAAATGATTTCGGGCGCTTTGCCCGGATGCTGCGCGGAGTCTGACATTGCGTCTGGCGCTGCTTCCACCTTCGTCGGATCGATGACGATGGCTTGTTCGCTCATCGGGCGGGCCTCGGTCGCATGGCCGGTATCGGCGCTCAGGGTCGCCGTGGTGATGACACCCAGCATGGCCACAAAGCCGCTCGCACTCAAAATCGTTTTCATTGCAATGCGTTACTGTGCGGTCGAACCGGTTAGTCAATCCATTCCGGTCCTCAGAGTTCCCCCTGCCCCCCGCATAACATTGACGCCGTTCCGCCCGTCTCGCGTGTTTGCCGATGTCCCGCCAAGGGACACGCCGCCGCGTGCGCTAAACTGCGTGGCGGTTTATTGTGCAGTGCAGCAAAGTCAATCCATTACCGCCAATTGCGCGATGAGTTGCGCCGGATTTGCGACATCCAACTCAATTATCCACAAGTCGGGGTCACGCGCGCGGGCGCGGGACAAGTAATCGGCCATTGTCCCCGTGAGCACTACCTCGCCCCATTGATAGGTGAAATCCGCCGCCATTTGCCGTCCGAACAAGCGCGGATTATCACCCTTTTCCAATAGGATGGCCAAAATCTGCCCGCTGGTCACGTCGCCTTTTTTGAGGACCATGGCAAAGCCGCCCGCACCCTCCGCCCATCGGCGTAACGCATCGACTTGCATCTGCGCGGTCAGGCGTTGATCCGCCATCGACCGACTAACTGCCGGTACCGCTGCGATAGGCGTCTAGGGACGATAACGGGATATGGCTGCGCATAAAGGTGCCGGTGCCGCGCCCGACTTCCTCGCCATCCGACGCAATCAACCGCGCCTCGGCCACATACACCCGCTTTTTGCCCGACAACCAACGCCCCTCAGCCACCACAGGGCCGGGTTTCAACGGGCGGGTGAAAAACAGGTTGAAGCCGGTGGTCAGCAAAAACCGATCGGGCAAAAGGCTGTTCGCCGCATAAAAGGCCGCGTCGTCTAACATTTTGAAATAGGCCGTGCCGTGCACCGCATGGGCGGCGTGAAAATGGCTTTCGTCCAGCATCGCCTCAATCCGCGATCCGCCCTCCGCCGTGATGGTCAGATGCGATTCGAACAATCGGTTGATAGGGGCGGAAAGATACAGCGACTCAAGCCCACGAAAATGCGCCGCCTGCCCGCCTGTTACAGCCGGATCGGCGGTCGGATTAGGCGGCGTTGCGTTGCTCATAACCCTCAATCATTGCGTAGAGCGAATCACTATCCCGCGCGCCGCGCAATTTGTCCAGCAATGCCCCATCGCGCAGCATCCGCGAGAGTTCAGCCAATGCCTTCAAATGAATCGCGCCGCCAGATTGATTGGGGGCGGTGGTCGGCGAAAGCAACGCGGCGATAAAATCAACTGGCAATTCGTCCACCGCCTGCCACGCCAACGGCTTTGCAGGGCGGAGCAACAGGACAACCGGCTGCGCCAAACCGTCCAAACGGCCATGCGGAATCGCTATCCCGCGCCCGAATCCCGTGCTGCCCAGCGATTCGCGGGTGTTCAGCACCGCCAAAACCTCGGCCGCATCCAAATCATAGGCACGGTGCGCCAACGCGGCGATTTCGGCCATGGCCTCCACCTTCGAACGCGGTTTCGCGCCAAGGACGATGCCCTTGGGATCAAGAATAAAGCTGCTATATGGCATAATGCGATTGGGACGCGCGGCATGGATACCGCACAAGCCATTCTTTCTATCTGGTGAGTCCAAGCCGCCGATTAGGGCGACTTGGATGAACAATTGCTGATTAACTGCGCGGTTCTACCCAGCCAATCGAGCCATCGGGGCGGCGGTAAACCATATTATGCCGTCCAGTGCCAGTGTTTTTGAACAAAAGCGCGGGCGTATTGCGCAAATCCATCAGCATGACGGCGTCCGACACGCTGGATTCGGGGATATCGACCTTATGTTCGGCGATAATCACCGGATTGTCGGCGGGTTCTTCCTCACCGGTGCCTGCATCGAATATGACATAGGCCGCTTCTTCTTCCTTCATCGCTTGCGCGGCCTGACCATGGCGGTCCTGCAACCGGCGCATGTAGCGGCGCAGTTGTTTTTCGATTTTTTCCGCCGCCTCATCAAAGGCGCGGCGCGCATCCTGCGCCTGACCCGCGCCCTTTAGGACCAGGCCGCTCATCACGTGCATGATGATGTCGGATCGGAAACTGTCATGCGGCCCGCGCCCAAAGGTGGCGGCGGCGGATAAAGATTTGGAGAAATGCTTTCCCGCGATGCCCGATAAGCGCTCCTCAACATGGGTGCGCAATGCGTCGCCTGTATCTACTTGATGCCCAGAAACCCGGATGTCCATTTATATTCTCCTTTGTTGCCGTGGTTGGGGGGGAGGCCCTTTTGGGGTCGAGACCTATGACATCAATGGCCCTTTCGGATGGCCTTGATCCCATAAGGGATTGGATAATTTCGTAATAAAGTCGCGGTGGCGCGCCTTTTCCTCCGCACTGGCGGCATGGGGGCGCGGTTCGCGGAAGGGTCGGTCGGCGCGGGGTTGGAAAGAAAGGGTGTGATCGTCATTGGCGGCTTGTGAGGCGCCAAGGCTAAACCCGATTTGCTTCCCGCCGCGCAATTCGATGTAGAGTTGCGCAAGCAGTTCCGCGTCAAGCAGCGCGCCGTGCTTGGTCCGGTGGCTGCGATCTATCCCGAACCGCGTGCAGAGTGCATCAAGGCTATGCTTCGCGCCGGGAAACTGCGTGCGCGCGATGGCGAGGGTGTCGATCATCCGGTCCTCGCCCACGGGCGGGC
>JBGSSR010000089.1:0-2487 GCA_041736905.1 Sphingomonadaceae bacterium
GAACCACATCTCCACCCCCGCAAACCAGATCATCCCACCCGCCAGCGGCCGCGCCAGCCGCACCGCCGTCTGCGGCGCGTCGATAAAATCAACGGGGCGGAGGTAGAGGTGCGCAGTATCGAGGTTCATTACGGCTCGTTCGCCAAAATATACGTCTGCCGCAGGGCATCGATCGGTTTCATGCCGCCGTCGGCCTCTTCATAGTGCCAGAAAGTCCAACCGTTGCAACTGGGCGCGTCCTGCAAGGTCTTGCCAACCTGGTGGATGGAGCCAGTGAGATCGCCGGAGACCAGCGACCCATCGGCGCGCACGGTGGCGGAAAAGCGGCGTTTCTTGTCCCAGAGCATTTGGCCGGGTTTTAGATAGCCAACCTCGACAATCTGCCCGAACGCCACTTTCAATTGCTCGCGCGGCGATTGCATCGTCTTAATCGCGCTTTCGTCCAGCGGCAGCGCGCTGTCGATGCGTTCCTGCGCCACCTCAACATAGGCGGTTTCCCGTTCGCACCCAATCCAATCGCGGCCTAGCAGTTTCGCTACCGCGCCCGTCGTTCCCGTGCCGAAAAACGGGTCGAGCACCACGTCACCCTTGTTCGTCGTCGCCAACAAAATGCGATACAGCAACGCTTCCGGCTTTTGCGTTGGGTGCGCTTTCAAACCATTTTTCTTAAGCCGTTCGTTGCCGTTGCAAATCGGGATATACCAATCGGACCGCATTTGCAGTTCGTCGTTGAGCGTTTTCATTGCACGGTAGTTGAAGGTGTATTTCGCCTTCTCCCCTTTGCTCGCCCAGATCAGCGTTTCGTGCGCGTTGGTAAAGCGCGTGCCACGAAAATTGGGCATCGGGTTCGCTTTGCGCCACACAACGTCGTTGAGAATCCAAAAGCCTTCGTCTTGGAGCGCCGCACCGACGCGGAAGATATTGTGGTAGGAACCGATGACCCATAGCGAGCCGTTCGGCTTCAAAATCCGATACGCCTCGGCCAACCATAACCGCGTAAAGGCGTCGTAGGACGCAAAGGTGTCGAACTTGTCCCAATCCTGCGTGACGGCGTCCACATGGCTGCCATCGGGGCGGTGGAGGTCGCCGCCGAGTTGCAGATTATAGGGCGGATCGGCAAAAACCATGTCAATCGACGCGGACGGCAGGGTGCGCATCGCCTCGATACAATCCATTTGCAGGATTTGATTCAACGGCAATTCTATGGGTGACGCAGGCGCTTTCGCTTTTTTCACGCGCAGGTCCGCAACCCGAATTTTTTCCAAAACGCTCATCTCAAAACCCCTGACACCCTGTGGATAACTTTCCCAATGGTGGAGAGACAAGGTTAACGTCAAGGGCGTTAACCATTGGTAAATGGCGGATTTCGGCGAGTCGATAGGGTTAACGCGGCGGAACGTTAGGAGTCCATATCAACATATGGGGGGTGCGCGAATCCGGCGGACTCAACGCCTAGCGGTGTGGCCAAAAGGACTCACCGGCGTTTGGACACGAAAATTTATTTTCGGGTCGCGTCGAATGCCTCCCCGCGCCAATTGCCCGGCGGGGAGTAGCGGCACACCATATAGTCGTCTGACGCGCTGCTCGCCTTGGCGCAACCGACGCGGGTCGTGGTGGGCCAGAGGATCTGCGTCATATGACCGACATCGGCCCAATTGCCGGTGGTGCTGACATTGGGGAAGGCGCCGGATTTCATGTACACTTCCTCGTCGACCCAGCTTTGCACCATGGCATGCGACGGATAGGCGGCGCGTGTGCCCATCCACAGGTTTTCGCCTTGGCCCTGCACATCGGCATGTTCAAATTGCTGAGTCCGCGCCAAATTTTGCGCCCAGATGTGGGCATCGCGTTCCAGCGCCTCATCCCAAATCAGCGGCGTCCGGCCATAACGCGCGCGCGCCATATTGTGCGTGTCGAGCCAGATTTGCTCTTCGGCGGAAAGAGTGGGTGCCGCCTTCGCCGTTGGTTCCTTGGTCGCCGGCTTCTTGGTAGCAGCGATTTTCGTCGCCGCGCTTTTGGCTTGTTCGCCGGTTGCGTCTGCGCCTTTGGTGTCGGCAGGCGCGTTGCACGCCATCAACGCCACGGCCAAAAGGCCCCACTTAACCGCCATACCCTATCCCCCACGCCATTGATTTTGCCGTCCCTTTTTGCGCGCAAAACCTTAATGGTCAATGAGCCGGATTGCGCGCAAACAAAAACCCCCGAAAGGCGAACCATTCGGGGGTAATTGCGATTACGATGCCAAGGGCCAACCCATCATGGGCTGGTTGGCGTATCTTCATCAAGGGCGTCGGCGACCAAAATTCCGCCACCCACGATACCGGCCAGAGCGAGCAAACCGACAAGCCAGCTAATGCCGCCTGATTTCGCCACGTGCGCTGCGTACACTGGCGCTGCCACAGGGGCAGGTGCCGCCGCGACTGACGCGGGTGCATAAACCGGCGCAGGGGCCGCAACCGGGACTGGGCGCACCTCAACAACGCCGAC
>JBGSSR010000142.1:0-4021 GCA_041736905.1 Sphingomonadaceae bacterium
ACGACCTCGCCCGCCATATCCTGCGGCACGCCAGCGGTCAGCATCGCGGTGCGATCGGCGTCGAGAGCCGCTCGGACATCGGGGTTGAGCAAATCATCGACATGGCCGGATAGAGCGTCGAAGCCGGGCCGCAACGTTGCCACCAACGCCGCGGGTGCGCCCTTCACCAAACCGGTGCGGATAAGGTCCGCCATCTGATCCCGCACCGCGCGTGCCATCCGGTCATAGAGCATCAACCGCGCCGGTTCCGCCATTGCCGCGCCATCGATGCGCGCATAGACGGATTTCAGATCATAAAGCGCCTCAATCACCCAAAACGCCTCCGCGAGGTCGGAGAGCGCCGCGCCTTCCTCATCCGCCATCGCATAGGGATACAGCGGGCCAAGCCGGTTGATGATACGGTTGGCAAGCTTCGTCGCGACAATCTCGCCGCGCAGGCGGTGGGTCAGTATGGCATCGCGGTGTGCGACTTGCATGGTAGGCGGGAAGGCGGCGATGAGGTCGTCCTGCATTTCGGGCAAGAGCCCCAATTCGCATTGCTCAATCGCCTCCTGCAACGCCAATTTCGCGGTGGAGAGCAGCACGGCAAGTTCGGGCCGTTGCAGGCCAAACCCATCCTGCGCACGGCGGAGCAACACATCGTCTCCGGTGAGCCCTTCGACTTTGCGGTCCAATCGCCCGGTCGCCTCAAACCGCTCAATCAGGCGCACGTAGGAAGGCACCGCCGCCGCGCCGCCGGTTTCGGCAATAGAAAGCGCCAGCGCCTGCGCGCGGTTGTCGGCGAGCACGAGGTCTGCGACTTCATCGGTCATCGACGCCAGCAGCACGTTGCGCGCATCCTCGGCCAAGGTTCCGGCGCGCATTTCGGTGTTCAGCGCGATTTTGATGTTCACTTCATTGTCGGAACAATCGACTCCCGCCGAATTGTCGATGAAGTCGGTGTTGATGCGCCCGCCGGACAGGGCAAATTCAATCCGCCCCGCTTGGGTGACGCCAAGGTTAGCGCCCTCGCCCACGACTTTCGCGCCGAGTTCCTCGCCATTGATGCGGATGCGGTCGTTGGCGGGGTCGCCCACATCGGCGTGGCTTTGCGCGGCGGATTTGACATAAGTGCCGATGCCGCCGAACCACATGAGGTCGACGGGTGCCTTCAGAATCGCGGTCATCAGTGTCTGCGGGTCGGTGGTGTCGCCGGTGAGACCCGTCAGTGCGCGAATCTCATCAGTCAGCGGCAGCGACTTTTCCGACCGCGCGAACACGCCGCCGCCCTTGGAAATCAGCGCTTCGTCATAATCGGCCCAGCTGCTGCGCGGTAGGGCGAACAGGCGGGCGCGCTCGGCATGGCTTTTCGCCGCATCGGGTGTCGGATCGATGAAGATATGCCGATGGTCGAATGCCGCGACGACTTGGATGCTTTCCGACAAAAGCATACCGTTGCCGAACACATCGCCCGACATATCGCCAACGCCCGCGACGCGCACGGGGTCGGCCTGCACATCAACACCCATTTCGGCGAAGTGGCGTTGGACGGAGAGCCACGCGCCGCGCGCGGTGATGCCCATCGCCTTATGGTCGTAGCCGTTCGACCCACCGCTGGCAAAGGCATCGCCCAGCCAGAAATTGCGTTCCTCGGCCAGTGCATTGGCGGTGTCGGAATAGGTCGCGGTACCCTTATCTGCCGCGACGACGAAATAGGGATCGTCGCCGTCCAGCCGCCGCACATCGTCAGGGGGCAATACTGTGTCACCGTCGAGGTTGTCGGTAATCGACAGCAAAGCGCGGATAAACACCTGATAGCTGGCCTTGCCCTCCGCCGCCCAGGCGTCACGATCCACGGCGGGGTCAGGGAGTTGTTTGGGGTAGAAGCCGCCCTTGGCGCCGGTGGGCACGATGACGGCGTTCTTCACTCGCTGCGCCTTCATCAGGCCGAGCACTTCGGTGCGGAAGTCATCGCGCCGGTCGGACCAGCGCAGGCCGCCACGTGCGACCGGACCAGCGCGTAAATGGATGCCCTCCACGCGCGGCGAATAGACGAAAATTTCGCGCCATGGCAACGGCTTGGGCAGGCCGGGGACTTTCGCACTGTCGAGTTTGAATGCCAGCGCCTCTTTGCCGCCGTCCGCAAAGACGTTGGTGCGCAGCATGGCCTCAATGAGTGAGCGGAACAGGCGCAGGATGCGGTCGTCGTCGATGGCGGTGACCTTCACCAACGCTGCGTCAAAATCGGCCCGCGCTGCTTCAGCCTTCGCGGCATCGGCAGGTTTGGGGTCGTGCAGCGCGACGAACAACTCCACCAATGCCCGCGCCGCCGCCGGCGCCTTGGCCAGTGCGGCAATAATCGTCTGAATTGAATAGCCCAGCCCCGTTTGCCGCAAATAGCGGAACCATGCGCGCAGCCATACAACCGAATCATGCGCGAGGCCAGCGGTGGTCATAAGCGCGTTAAAACCGTCGTTCTCGGCTTGGTCGGTCAGCACCGCAGCAATCGCCGCCTCCATCGCTGCCGCCTGCGCCAACAACGCGGCGGCGTCGCCTGCATGGCCCAGATCAAGCGTGAAATCATGGATATAGGCCGCGTGACCGTCCACCTCGGACAGCGCGGTGGGTTTTTCCTCCTCCACCACAAAGCCGAAATTTTCGAGTGCTGGCACAGCGCGGCTTAAGGGCAATGGCCCGCCGTTGTGATACACTTTCAACCGAACTTTACGCGCATGATCGCCCGATGCATGGTGCAGCCGCACGTCCACGTCCCTCGCTCCATCTTCCAATGCGGCGAGGCGCACGATATCCTGCGCGGCCTCCTCGGCGGCGACATCGTAGCGATAAGCGTTGGGGAAACGCGCGACAAAGTGGCTGGCCAATGCAATCGCATCCTCGCCCGCCACGCTGGTCAACGCCGCCTCCACCGCTGGTGCCCATCCACGCACCAGACGTTTCAGTTTGGCGTCCAATGCCGCTTCATCCAGCACAACGTCACGGTCGGTGAGGTCAAGGGTGAAGCGGATGAGCGCGACTTGCCCATCCTCCAACGCGATGGACCATGCCAAAATGCTGGCCTTCGCTTCCTTGGTGAGCATCTCTGCAATCGCATTGCGCATACCGGTTGAGACATCATCACGCGGCAACCACACAAACGCGAACACATGGCGACGTAAGGGCGAACGCAGCAACAGCAACTTGGGCCGTGGTCGGTCGGACAAGGACACGGCGGTCAATGCCACGCGCTGCTGCTCCTCCGCCGGAAAGCCGATCATCACGTCGTGCGGCAAATGCGTCATCGCATGGACAAGCGACTTGCCCGCATGGCCCTTGGCATCGAGGTTCAACGTGTCGAGCATCTGCGCCATTTGCGCGCGCATCAATGGCACCTTTTGCGGCGGGGTGGCAAGCGCGTTGCTGGTCCACAGGCCGGTGATGACGGTCAGGCCGCTAATCGAGCCATCCGCGCGCACGGGCACCACGATGAGGTCAAGCAACACATGCCGATGCACCGTGGACACGTGGTTGCTTTTCAGCATCAATGGCGCGGGGCGGCCATCGGCGAACCATTGCGCGGCAAGCGCCGCCCCGCCGTCGCTAATCAAGCTATGTTCGCGCGCACGGGCAAGACCAAGTTGCTCGGTGCGCGTGCCATCAAGGGCGCGGACTTCGCTGCCCAACAGGGTGAAATGATCATCGAGCAGCCAGCGCAGCAGCGCCGCACCCTCCCCATCGGGCAGACTATCGGCGGCATCGGAGAGCGCGACCTTCATCTTCATCCAATCGGCGGTGGCGGCGCGGACATCGGCCAGAACGGCGGTCATCTTGGCGGGCAAGGCATCGGCAACTTTGGCGGATAGCGCGGCCATTTCGATGTAAATGACCGATTCGCGCCGCCCCCCTAAATGGCCTTCTCCGTATACGTCAGCGGTGGCAGAAATCAGCGTCCCCGACGCTTCACGCACCACCTGCACCACCGGATGGATCAGGCGATAGAGGTGCACGCCATCGGCGGCCAACGCCTGCGCCACGCTATCGACCA
>JBGSSR010000151.1:0-20242 GCA_041736905.1 Sphingomonadaceae bacterium
GACAACAATGGCCCAAACGGGTTCGCCTTCATCGCATAATGGATGGCCAACCGCTTCGGCATCGCGGCGCGAAGCGCGGAAAATTGAGCGGTCAGCATCGCTTTGCTATACACAAAGCACGGCGTTTGCTCCGCCATATCGACCACGCGATGGCCATCAATGAGGAGGTGGCCGTCCTTTGATACGAACGCGCTGGGGATTGGTCCCATTGGTTTCATGGCGTCAACTCCCCCCGTTCAATCGCATCGACCAATGCCGCGCGGTCAATCTTTCCATTGGGGTTTTTGGGGAAACTGTCCAGCCAGACGATGTGCGCGGGGTGCATAAAGCTGGGCACATTCGCCTTAAAATAGGCCTGAACCGCCGCGCTATCCCGCGTCGCGTCCCTTACCGCGCGCAGGAGGAGCCAGATTTCTGCGCCGGTCCGGTCGTTCTTCTGCCCAATGGCCATGGCCTCCGCCACGCCACCCGACGCCAGCGCCGCCTCCTCTATTTCAGTCGGCGAGATACGGTTGCCCGACACCTTAATCATCGCATCATCGCGCCCCTCAAAATAGAGCAAGCCATCGGCATCGCGCCGCACCGTGTCGCCGGACCAGACGGCGGTGCCGCCCATTTCGCTATGGTCAGGCGCGGGTTTGAACCGTTCGGCGGTGCGTTCGGAGTCTTGCCAATAGCCCTTGGCCACCAATGGCCCGCAATGGACGAGTTCGCCGAGTTCATCGGGCGCGCATTCCGCCCCATCCGGCCCAACCACCAAAATCTCGGCAAAGGGGATGGCACGGCCCATGCTGGTCGGGTGGCTGTCCACCAATTCGGGCGGCAAATAGGTGGAGCGAAACGCCTCAGTCAGGCCGTACATCGGGTAGAGGTCGGCTTGCGGAAACAGCGCGCGGAGACGCCGCACCAATGGCTCGGTCAATGCCCCACCACTGTTGGTCAGGCGGCGCATCGAAGAGATAGCTTCTACGGGCCAATCCAGCTCCGCCAATTGCACCCACAACGGCGGCACACCGGCCAATGTGGTGATTTGATATTTGGCACACGCCTTCACCACGTCACGCGGGGTGAGATAGTCCAAAGGCACCACCGACCCACCCGCAAACCACGTCGAAAGCAGCTGATTTTGGCCATAGTCAAACGACAAGGGCAACACCGCCAATGTCCGGTCACTCGCATCCATCTTCAAATATTGCGCCACACTGACCGCGCCCAAGGAGAGATTTGCGTGGGACAACATTACGCCCTTGGGCCGCCCAGTCGAGCCCGACGTGTACAGCAATGCCGCCAAGGCATCGAGGTCAGTGTTCGCGGGCGATGGGGGCAGAAAATCTGTGACGGCGTCCAACGCCGCGACAACCTCCGCCTCATCCATCAACGCGCAATCCTCTGGCTTATCGCCCCCCAAGGCGTCCAAGCGCGCCTTGTTCGCCACGCAAACCCGCGCGCCGCTATCTTTCAGAATATAGACCGCCTGCGCGCCCTTTAACTGTGGATTGATCGGCACATGGATCAACCCCGCCCGCGCGGCCGCCAACGGCATGAGGACGCTGAGCAGCCCCTTGCCCGCCCAACTCGCCACGCGATCGCCCACCGCGCAGCCTTGAGCACGCAACAGATACGCCATAATCGACACATAAGAATTTAACTCTTTATACGTAAAGCTGCGCCCACGCAGGTGCAAAGCGTCGGCAGAATCGTCGTTGCGCAACAATATATGGTCAATCGGAAATGCTGGCAAAGCCGTCATCGGATATTCACAAACCTCGGCAAGAATTAAAGGCTATGGGGTTAAAGGCTATGGTCGATGCGGCTCTTATGCCACCCGTTTGTGAATATCACGATAATTTTCAAAGCATGAGGGCAGCCATGGGCAATGCCCTGTCTCGGGAGCGACAGGCGCGGTTGTTCGACCGGATCGATTGGCTTGAGCGATTGCATACCCTTGCCCTGCCCGACCGACGACCCTTATTATTGCGCGCGCAATGGCAAGATGCCGAATGTTGGCTCCCACTTATGCAAACCGAAGGCCGACGGTTTGAAGGCCGACGGTTCGAAGGCTTGGCCAATTATTATAATTTCACCTTCGCGCCGATATTCTCACGCGCGCATGGGGAGGCGACGAAGCTGACCCTGCTGCAATCGCTGGCATCGGCGGCCAAAGCGCGCGTTGACCGCATCGATTTTTATGAAGTTCCCGAAGAGGACGATAGCGCCAGTCTGATGCACACCGCCTTTGAACGCATGGGCTGGTTGTGCGACAAGGAACGCAACGATGTGAACCATATCCTGAATGTGCAAGGCCGCACTTTCATCGATTACTGGCTCACCCGCCCCAGCCAATTGCGCAACACAGTCAAACGCAAATCACAAAAGGGCGTTGTGTCCATCCGCATCGAACGGCGCTTCGTCCCCGAAATGTGGGCGGATTATGAACGTGTCTATGCGCAAAGTTGGAAACCTGAGGAAGGCGCGCCCGAATTCCTGCGCGATTTGGCGCATCGGGAGGGGGCGGCAGGGTGCCTTCGTCTTGGCGTCGCCTATATCGATGGTGCGCCGGTGGCCGCGCAATTTTGGACTTGCGAGAACGGCGTCGCGCTAATCCATAAACTCGCTCATACCAAGGACAGCATGCCCCATTCCCCGGGATCTTTGCTAAGTCATGCAATGTTCAAGGAGGCAATCGACGTCGATCGCGTGCAAATCATTGATTTTGGCACTGGTGACGATGGTTACAAACCCGATTGGATGGACACCATCCGCCCGCGCTATTATTTGCGCATGATCCGCCCTCAAGCGCCCGCAAACTGGCCGGTTATGGCAAAGCAAGCGGTGAATAGGCTTGCGGCACGGCAAAGAGGCGATTAACGACCCCATAAGGGTTCGGCCCCGCACTCGGGGCGAAAATAACATTGGGGGGTTCCTTGGCCGATATCGACAGCCACCACATCGACGCACAGCTTCGTTCGCTTTTGTGCGATGTCCTTGGCCTTGAGGAAACTCAAGTCGCGGATTTTGACTCGACGACCGAATTGTTTGGCGCGTTACCGGAACTGGACTCCATGGCGGTGGCGGGCCTGCTCACCGAAATGGAGGACCGGCTCCACATTACCATTGATGATGACGAAGTTGATGGCGAATTGTTTGCAACCTACGGCAACCTCCTCGCCTTTGCCGAGGGTAAAGTGCGCGCGTGAGCGGCGCGTTGCATTACATTTTGCGCGACTGCGGTTTGGGACGCGAACAGATTTTATGCGCGGGTGAAGGTGAACCCTGCTTATTAATCCTGCCACCCTTATTTGATGAAATGCACAAATTGCGGCGCACATTGGTGATGGCAATGCGAGCATTGGCGGATCGCGGTATTGCCAGCATCCTGCCCGATTTGCCGGGACTAAATGAAAGCCAGACGCCTTTATCACAATGCCATCTTTCCGATTGGCGCTCGGCAATGCGTATCGCTGCGGATGAATGTGGCGCGACGCATGTTGCGGGCATCCGCTCGGCCTGCCTCCTTGATGAGGGGTTCTTTGATGACGAATTCAGACATCTCCCCCGATGGCGCTATGCCCCTATGGTCGGCGCACGCCTCACGACCCAAATGATACGCGCTCAAATGGCGGGCGATAAGGCGGCAGGGCGGGCGAGCAAGCGCGAAGATTATGAACCTGTGGAGGACCACGCCTCCATCCAGCTGTCCGGCTATACAATCAGCGGCGCGATCATGACGCAATTGACGGCGGCGACCATCGCGCCTCTTTCGGGCAAGCATGACCACTTGGTCGAAGGCTCGCTTGGCCCTGCATTATGGTTGCGCGCCGAACCGGGGGAAAGCGCCGAATTGGCCCAAGCTTTGGCCGACAGTTGGGCAAAATGGATGACGCAATGAACCGCCAATCCTTCTTCTTTGATTGCGAAGGCAGCCAATGCGCCGCCATACTCGACCTCCCGCACGATGGGACGGAGGCGCGCACGACCGGCCTCCTCATCGTCACGGGCGGCAATGAATTGCGTAGCGGCCCGCATGGCAGCCAAGCGGCCATGGCGGCGCATTTCGCGGCATTGGGCTTCCCCGTTTTCCGTTACGACCGGCGAGGCGTGGGCGATAGCGAGGGTGAAAACACCGGCTGGCGCGGGGCTGAGGCGGATGTACACGCGGCGGTAAAAGAATTTCGGGAGGCCGGTCTCAACCTCACTCACATCTTCGGTTTCGGCAATTGCGACGGGGCGAGCAGCTTGGCATGCTATGGCCGCGAAGCCGGATTATCGCGCGTCCTGTTGGCCAACCCTTGGGTGTTCGATCATGATGGGGAAAGCGTTCTTGCCGCGGAGCCAGTTCCCGCAAAGCCGGCACACAGCCGCGCCTCGACGCTGCGATATTACCGGCGCAGGCTGTCTAATCCCATCGGCCTGCTCCGCGATTTGTTCGGCGGCAAAGTCAATTTGGGCCAAGCCATTGGCGATATTGCGGCAGCCAGCAAGGCCCCTATGGCCGCGCGAACGGGTGCGATGGTTTCCCAGGCGCTGCACGAATGGGGGTCAAATGCCACTTTATTGCTCGCCAGCGATGACCGAACGGCGCTCTATTTTCAAGAGCAAATGGCCGCGCTCAGCCATCCGCTGACAGGGGCACATTTTTGCCCCACCGCATCGCACAGTTTTGCGGACGACGCTGCGCGGGATTGGCTTTACGCGCAAATCGACGCCGCTCTTACCGCCGTATGATTACTGCCCCTTAAATTCAGGCGGGCGTTTTTGTAGGAAGCTCATCACACCCTCGACGAAATCCTCGCTGCGGCTTGCTGTGCGTTGCCAATCGCGCTCCAAATCGAGATATTCCGAAAAATCATGGTCCAACGCCGCCCATGCTTGCTTGCGGATATATTTTAATGACATCGGCCCATTGGCCAGCTTTTCCGCCAGCGCCAAGGCTGTATCATCGACATCTTCATCCTCGACCAACCGCGTGACCAAGCCATCGGCATAGGCGCGCTCCGCCGGATAGCGTTCGCCGAGCAGCATCAATTCCATCGTCCGAACCCGCCCAATGGCACGCGCCATCAGATACGCCGCGCCGCCATCGGAACACAGGCCGATGTTGCAGAAACTTTGCAAGAAATAGGCGCTTTTGCCCGCGACAATCAGGTCGCCCATCAACGCAATTCCCGCCGCAACGCCGACCGCTGGGCCTCGCACGGCAGTGATGAAGGGGACGTCCAAATCACGGATCAGGCGCAGCATCGGATTGAAATGCTCCTCCAACCCTAACCCAGCATCGCGCAACGGATCGTCGGGACGCAGGCCACCATCGGCCAAATTCGCGCCGGATGAAAACGCGCGTCCATGGCTGCCGAGCACAATCGCCCGCGCTTCATTGCGCGCTTGTTGCAACGCCGCAACGGCCTCCTTCGCCATCAAGCGGTTTTGCGCGTTCAACACGTCAGGTTGGTTATAACGGATAAAGGCGACCTTGCCGCGCATTTCATAGGTCAGGGTTTGAAAGTCGCTCATGCTGGCATCCTCTTCGAAGTGCGTTTGTTAATGGCGTTATCTTTAAGCCGTGAAAACGCGTCGGCAAGGGGGAATTGGGCGCGATATTGGGGTGACGCATTCGTTTTGGGCAATCCGGCTGTTTCAACCTTGACTCAAGATGAACATCAACCCTCTGAAAATGAACAAAAATTCAGAAAGCGTCCTAAAAACTCACTTCGTCGAAAAAATGAAACTTTTTGACCTATCTCATGAAACCTTTTTGATGCTCTTGCCGTTTTACGCATGATCATTACGACCATGGGACAGAAAATAACGCCAGATCGTAATGATTATTGAATATTCGAAAGGTTCATGAAATGAAAAAATATAGCTTAGTCGCCATACTCCTCGCTGGTGCCGTTTCCGCTCCGGCGATGGCGCAAGATGCCAATGACGGCTTCACCGGCCTTCGCGTTGAAGCCATCGGCGGTTACGACCAGTTGAAAACCGGCAGCAGCGTCGATACCGACATTGAAGGCCGCGACGAAACCGTTGACGGTGCCCTTTATGGTGCGGCCGTTGGTTACGATGTTGACATCAATGGTGTGGTCCTCGGTGCAGAGGCCGAAATTTCCGGCACCACAGCGAAACAAGACGCCGATGAGCGCCTCAACACGCCGTTCGGCTATCGCATCAACGTCGACCGTGACATCTACCTTGGTGGCCGTATCGGTTATGCCGTCAGCCCAACAACCATGGTCTATGGTAAGGGTGGCTATACCAGCACCCGCGTGGAAAGCGTGTTTACCGATAACGTCCAAGATGATGGCAATGATTTCAATTTTGAAACTGGCCAGGGCATCGACGGCTATCGTATCGGCGGCGGTGTCGAGCAGAAAATCGGCTCAAACGCTTACGCAAAAATCGAATATCGCTATTCGAACTATGACGATTTGAAATTTGACGATGATGTGTTTGGCGATGAAGCCTTGGACATCGACCTTGACCGCCACCAAGTGGTCGCGGGCGTTGGTATCCGTTTCTAAACGGCGTTTCTAATCGGCAATAGCTCGAACCCTTTCGGGTCGCACCGAATGGGGGCAGCGGGGTGCCCGGTCAAGCACTTGGCCGGTCATCTTGCATTTGGACGGCGCGCGTAGCAAAGCGATGGGTATGAGCGATTTGTTCGGATCCGACCCTGCTAAAGCCGAAACGCTGCGCGCCAATGCGCCGCTGGCCGACCGGTTGCGTCCAGCCCATTTAGGCGAAGTGATTGGGCAGGACCATTTGCTCGGCTCCGACGGGGCGCTGGCCCGCATGGTGGCGAGTGGGCGGCTGTCGTCTATCATCCTGTGGGGTCCGCCGGGCACGGGCAAAACCAGCATCGCTCGCCTTCTCGCGGAGGCTGTCGGCCTGCATTATATGGCCATTTCCGCCGTGTTCTCCGGCGTCGCGGACCTGAAGAAGGCCTTTGCCGAGGCGGAAAAAGTCGCGGCGATGGGGCGCGGCACGTTGCTGTTTGTGGATGAAATCCACCGTTTCAACCGTGCGCAACAGGACGGGTTTCTGCCCTTTGTGGAGCAAGGCCTCGTCACCCTGGTCGGCGCTACAACAGAAAACCCATCGTTTGAAATCAACGCCGCCCTGCTCAGCCGGTGTCAGGTATTGGTGCTCAACCGATTGGATGAAGCGGCTTTGTCCGAACTGCTCACTCGTGCGGCGACGTTAGAGGGCCAAGCACTGCCCCTGACCGACGATGCACGCACCGCGCTGATCACCGGCGCGGACGGCGATGGGCGGTTCTTGCTTAATCAGGCCGAGGCGTTGTTTGCCTTAGCCGAACCAGACGTCCTGCTCGACCCGCCCGCGTTGGCCAAACTCCTACAACGCCGGATGCCGGTGTATGACAAGGACCGCGAGGGGCATTATAACCTGATCAGCGCGCTGCATAAGGCAATGCGCGGGTCGGACCCGCAGGCGGCGCTCTATTATCTCGCCCGCATGTTGGTGGCGGGGGAGGAACCGCTATATGTCCTACGCCGCATCACGAGGTTTGCGTCGGAAGACATCGGGATGGCCGACCCGCAGGCGCTCATCCAATGTATGGCGGCGGTCGAGGCCTACCGCTTTTTGGGTTCGCCAGAGGGGGAACTCGCCATCGTGCAGGCCTGCCTCTATTGCGCCACCGCACCGAAAAGCAACGCGCTCTATGCCGCGCAAAAGGCCGCGTGGAAATCGGCGCGGGAGACTGGGTCGCTGGCCCCGCCGGACAATATCCTGAATGCTCCAACGAAGTTGATGAAGGACATCGGTCGTGGCAAGGATTACGCCTATGACCATAACACCGACGAAGGATTTTCCGGCGCGAACTATTGGCCCGATGGCATGACGCCCCAAGAATTCTACACCCCTGTTGAACGTGGGTTTGAGCGTGAGATCGCAAAGCGCCTAACTTACTGGCAAAAATTGCGCGAAAATTAGGTTGCATCACAAAACCTATTGCCAAGGGAGCGGCCCGGCCATAGCCTGCGCCCATGGATGATATACTCGACATAGCCATCATTGGTGCAGGCATCGCGGGCATTGGCGCGGCGGTGCGGTTTACCCGCGATTGCCCCGGCAAAAACATCGCCCTGTTCGAACGCCGCGCGCGCGTCGGCGGAACGTGGGATTTGTTCCAATATCCCGGCGTGCGGTGCGATAGCGACATGTACACTTTGGGATTCGGCTTTAAGCCATGGACCCATGAAAAATCCATCGTCGGCGCGGGCACCATTCGCGATTATATTGAGGAGGCGGCGGAGGAGAACGCCATCTTGCCGCTCATCCAATTCGGCACCCGCCTGACCCATGCCAATTGGGACGGCACGGCGCGACATTGGACGCTGACCTTGGTTGATGAAGCCACCGGCATAACGCGGACGCAACGAGCGCGGATGCTATATATGGGTTCCGGCTATTATGATTATGATGAGGGGTATCGCCCCGCCCTGCCGCAGGAAGAATCTTTCGCCGGACGCATTATCCACCCGCAACAGTGGCCAAAGGATTTGGACTATACGGACAAGCGGGTAACAATAGTCGGGTCGGGTGCAACCGCCATCACTATGGTCCCGGCGATGGCGGAAACGGCGGCGAAGGTCACGATGCTGCAACGCAGCCCCACCTATGTGATTTCACGGCCAAGCAGCGATTGGTTGACTAAGTTAGCGGGGGCCTATTTGCCCGAGGATTGGGCCTATAGCCTCATCCGCACCCGCAACCGCGTTTTGCAACGGTTCCTCTTCAAAACGTCCCGCAAACGGCCGGACAAAATCCGCAAAATGCTGCTAAAAGAGGTCGAAAAGGCAATCGGCGACAAAGTCGACGTCGCCACCCATTTCACGCCAAGCTATGGCCCGTGGGAGGAACGGCTATGCCTCATCCCCGATGGCGACATGTTTGACGCGATTAATGCGGGCAAGGCGGACGTGGTCACCGACGAAATCGCGGGCTTCACCGCCGATGGGCCAGTGCTGAAAGGCACGGGCGCGGTGTTGCCCACCGATGTGTTGGTGGTCGCCACGGGCCTAAAACTCGCGCTGTTCGGAAAGGCTGAACTTTCCGTCGATGGCGTGACCGTCAATGCGGCGGATCGGATGATTTATAAGGGGTGCATGTTGTCTGAGGTGCCGAATTTGATTTTCGTATTCGGCTATACCAATGCCAGTTGGACGCTGAAATCCGACCTTGTCGCGCAATATGCCGCGCGTGTGGTCCAAGAAATGGACGACGTGGGCGCGGACGTCTTCACGCCCCCTGCTCCGACGCCCGAAGTGGAACGCCTACCCATGGTCGATTTCCAAAGCGGCTATTTCCAACGGGCGGCCGCCATTTTGCCCGGGCAAGGGAGCAGCGGGCCTTGGACCTTGTTGCAGGATTACCCGTTTGATCGCCAACGCCTTGCCAAGGAAACGGTGGCCGATGGCGTTTTGGAATTTAGCTAGGGTCGGGAATAGCCGACTCGCCATCCTCTGGCGGCGGCGGGGCTTCACGCAGGCCGCCATCATTGGTCTCTGTCGGCTCCAATCCGCGCCGTTTGGTTTCCGGCGCGCTGACGGATTCAGCAGGACTGCTGGTGGCGGCACAGGCGGACAGCATCGCCAAAACCACCGCCGCCATAATCATTTTGCCGCGCATTATTGGTCCTCCACAATATAGGGATTGCCGCCATTTACGGCGAAATTGCCGCGATATTGCGGGGCGATGGCCGCCACCATCGGCGCGGTGATCGGCAGGTTCAGCACATAAGAACCCTCCGCATAGGGGCCGGCCTCATAGGGGCCGATGAACACCTCTAACCGGTCAAACTTTCCGCCGCCCGTGCTTTTCCAAATCAAGGTCTGGTTGAGCAACGGCACGCATTCGCCAAACATATCGTCGCGCACCATCGGCTCCCCGCGCCGATCAGCCCGTTCGGTATCGAGCAGGCGGCAATACTCCTCCTGCGTTGCGCCGACAAAAGCGTCTGTGTCGGCGATGACCTCATTGGCCTGCAAAATAGTATCGCTACCTTTGTGATAGGATAACGCCCGCACGCCATACATGCCATGCGCGCCGCCCATATAGCTGTACCAACTGCCCGACAGGCTCATCATATCACCGGTTTGCGCGGCGATGGTCCAATCGACATCAGTTTCATAGGTCGGCTTATATTCGTAATTGGGATCTTTCAGGCGGTCATCCTCCTTGAACGCCGCCTCCAATTCGCCCTGCAATTGCCGCGCATCCGTTTGAAAATAATCGCGCAAGAGGGGAAATGCATTGGTGGCACTGGGCCAGCCATAAGTGAAGGCAAAATTGTCGCGCTTTACCTCAATTTTGGATGGCGCATCGGCAGACGGCGGGCTTGCCGCAACGACGGGCACGCTCTCGGGCGCGTTTTGCGCGGCAACCTGACACCCGCACAGCGTTATCACGCCCACCGCAACACCAATCCATATTCCCCCGCGCATAAAACCGTCCCTTTTCACAAAAAACTCTTGGCAAAACCGTTTTGAGGCCCAAGACATGAACGATGACCGAACCAAAAGCAAACATCGTCCCCGATCAGGGGCAGGACGCCCGAAATATTTTCATTGTCGATAAGGCAGGCTACGCCGAATGGCTTAAAGCACAATCGGAACCGGTGCGCGCGTCGTTATCGGCGCAAGGATTTACGGGTAAGGCAGGCGAATATGCCATCCTACCCGCCACAGCGAAGGACGGCGGCGATTGGGCCGTGGTTGCGGGGGTGAAGGCGAACGAAAAACTAGGCGCATGGTGTCTTGCCCACCTGGCGGAAAAACTGCCCGCTGGCACCTATCGATTGAATAGGCGTGAACCCGGCGCGGCGATGCTGGGCTGGACGCTGGCGCATGATAAGTTCGAGCGTTACAAGTCGGAGCGCGAGGCGAAGGAACCGCGCATCCTGCTGTCCGGCCAAACCCCCGCGATTGCCGCAGCCTTGGCCGAAGCGAAGGCCACCGCCACCGTGCGCGCATTGGTCAACACTCCGGCGGAGGACATGGGGCCGGAGGCGTTGGAGGCGAACGCCGCCAAGCTTGCCGAGAAATATGACGCGGAGTTGACCGTCACGCGCGGTGATGCCTTGCATAAGGGCTACCCCCTCATCCACGCCGTCGGCCGTGCCGCCACGCGCAGCCATGCACCGCGATTGATTGAACTGGTTTGGGGTAAGGCGGACGCCCTGCGCATTGCCATAGTTGGCAAGGGCGTGGCGTTCGATACCGGCGGGTTGGACCTGAAACCGTCCGCCGGAATGCGCTTGATGAAAAAAGACATGGGCGGCGCGGCCCATGCCCTGGCCTTGGCGGAACTCATCATGGCCGCGCGCCTGCCGGTGCGGTTGCACATGCTGGTTCCAGCGGTGGAAAACGCCATTGCGGGCAACGCGTTCCGACCCGGCGACGTCATCAAAAGCCGCAAGGGCATCACCGTCGAAATCGATAACACCGATGCGGAGGGGCGCTTGGTCCTTGCCGATGCGCTGACTAAGGCGGTGGAGGATAAGGCGACATTGATCGTCAATTTTGCCACCTTAACCGGTGCGGCGCGGGTAGCATTGGGGCCGGATTTACCAGCCTTGTTCGCCAATGACGACGCGCTGGCGAATGATATTTTGGCACAGGGCGTGGCGCACGACGATGCCGTTTGGCGAATGCCATTACACGCGGGCTATACCGATATGTTGGCCAGCGATATTGCCGATACCGCCAACGCGGGCGGCGCGGGCATGGCTGGCGCGATTAGCGCGGCGTTGTTCCTGCAAAAATTCGTTGATGAGACGACGCCTTGGGCGCACCTCGACACCTTCGCATGGCGTGCGGCGGCGAAACCGGGACGGCCAAAGGGCGGCGAAGCATTGGGCCTGCGCGCGGTTTGGCGGATGTTGCAGGCGCGTTATTCGGCCTGATTTTTGGGTTTCAACGCGTCTGCTAACGACACAGTTGCACTACCCCGCCGCGCCGGTTTGGGTTGGTCTGGCGAGGGTGCCCATCCGTTTAAGTGTGCAATAGCAAGATGCTCCGACACGCGGCCATCGGCATCGGCCCGCTCCGCCCACGCCGCGAAAGCACGGATGAGTGCGCCCTTCCCCGAGAGCGGCGTTTGCGTGGCGAGCGCATTGCCCTGCCCCAAAGCACGAAGGTCTATCAGCGCCTTCATCGGGTCGGCGTAGGTCAACGTCAGGGCCTGCTCATCCACCACCGGCAACGCAAAACCGGCGCGCTGCATCAAATCGCCAAGGCTGCGCAAATCGACTTGCGGATGGAGGCGGGCAACGCCGCGCCCATCGTCCGCTGCCTGCATCACCGCGCGCAAGGTCGGCAGGCTGCCACCTGCGAACATAGCGGCTAGGAACAAACCATCGGGTTGCAGTGCAAGGCGGTATTGCGCCAATACGCCGGGCAAATCATTGACCGCATCCATCATTGGCGCGGCAATAATAAGGTCATACCGGCCCTTGGCATGGCCAAAGTCGCCATCGACCGCGAGCGATTCCAGCAATCCTTCGGCGGGCAAAGCCGTGCCGGTTTCGCCCTCCGAAAATCCGAAAAAATCGACCTCGGCATCGCCGAAAGCGAAGCAATCCGCCTGCCCCGCTACCGGCCCGATCATCGCAACGCGCCGAAATTGCCGCGACACGAAGGCCAATCGATCCGCCAATTCCTCCGCCAACATCGCGACCAAAAAATGGTCATGTATTGGAGCAATCGCCCGCGCACGGCGGCGTTTCGCGGCGCGGATTTTGGCGCTAAAAATTTGTGGTGGGGTGGCGTGTTGCGACATGCCTCTCCATTGCCCTTGCCAAAGCGCGGCGGCAAGGCAAGAATGTGTTCACAAACTATTGGGGCCAAAATGGACGCTGCTCGTATCACAGATTTCGCCAGGCTATGGGGCAAAAAGGCGCTTGACTTCGCCTTGCCACCGCGATGTGTATTGTGCGCGTCGATGGATGTGGTGAGCGTCAATTTCTGCCTTCCCTGTTGGGGTGCATTGCAAATTTTGGATACACAGGGGTGCGCGGCATGTGGACGGGACGCGGGCATGGACTCGCCTTTCAACTCCGTGCGCCTTTGCACCGAATGCCAATCGAACCCGCCCATCCACGATGGCTTGGCCGCCGCCACCGCCTATGATGACAAATCGGGCGCGATTGCCATGCGGTTGAAATATGGCAAGAAAATCGGACTTGCCGAACCGATGGGACGGCAAATGGCGCGGCATTTGCCCGATGACGCGGTGGATTGGGTGTTGGTCCCCGTGCCTTTGCACCGTTGGCGGTTGTGGCAACGCGGGTTTAATCAGGCGGTGTTGCTATGCCGCGCCTTGTCCGAACTCAGCGGCGCTTCGCTTATGCCAGATGCGCTTATCAGGCGGCGGAGCACGCGCCCGTTGGGTCATATGAATGGGGAGCAGCGGCGGCGCGAGCTTTCTGGCGCGATCACGCTGCACCCAAAGCGTGGAGCATCGGTATATGGGCAACGCATCATCCTCATTGACGATGTGGTGACCAGCGGCGCCACCAGTGCCGCTTGCGTCCGTGCGCTAAAAGATGCCGGGGCAAAAGAAGTCAAAATCCTGTGCTGGGCACGCGTGCTGCATGGTCATTCCGCCGAATAGGCTTGAAATACGCGGCCAATTGCCCCAAATCAAGCGTATGACAAACATTGCACCCGCCATCACCGTCTATTCCAAATTCACCTGCCCCTATTGCGCGCGCGCGAAGGCGTTGCTGTCGTCAAAAGGCGTCACTTTCGACGAAATCGACGTCACCATGGATAAAGCAAAGCGGGAAGAAATGCTGGCCCGCGCCAATGGTGGCACCACTG
The DNA here is from genome assembly GCA_041736905.1 of Sphingomonadaceae bacterium. GTDB lineage: Bacteria > Pseudomonadota > Alphaproteobacteria > Sphingomonadales > Sphingomonadaceae > JBGSSR01. The sequence goes on from JBGSSR010000151.1 coordinate 13,845, forward strand.
TGCCGCAGATTTTCATTGGCGATACCCATGTCGGCGGCAGCGATGATTTGGCGGCGTTGGAGCGTGCGGGCAAATTGGACGCTTTGCTATTTCCAGCTTAAAGTCCGCAATGCGCGTCGCATGCTTGCAAATGTGCAGCGGGTTTGATCCCGCAACCAACACAGAAGCCATTGAACGCGCCTGTCGCGCCGCGGCGGATGATGGCGCGCAATTGCTCACCACGCCGGAAATGGCGGTTTTGTTGGACCGCAACCGCGCACGCGCTGGCACGCACATCGTGGTAGAGGCGGACTCGACACCCCTGCATCGCCTACGCGAGGCGGCGAAGTCGGCGGGTATTTGGCTGCACATTGGTTCTATGCCTTTGCGTTCCGAAATCGGCGACAAATGGGTCAACCGCGCATTCTTGATCGCGCCAGATGGCGGCATCGCGGCGCGCTATGACAAAATCCATTTGTTCGATGTGACGTTGGCAAACGGTGAAAGCTGGCTGGAATCGGGGGCCTATGCGCCGGGCGAAGAGGCCGTTGTGGTGGACACGCCATTGGGCCGGATTGGCTTAGCGATTTGTTACGACCTCCGCTTTCCGCTCCTATTCGACCGGTTAGGGACGACACGCCCCGACCTTATTCTCTGCCCCGCCGCCTTTACCCGCCCCACCGGCGCGGCGCATTGGCATGTGTTGACCCGTGCGCGGGCAATTGAGAGCGGGTGCTTCCTCATCGCCGCCGCGCAATCGGGGACGCATGAGGATGGCCGCGATACCTATGGCCACTCTATCGCCGTTGGCCCATGGGGCGAGGTGTTGATGGATATGGCGGATGGCGTGGGCCTATCCGTCGTCGATTTGGACTTTGCCGAAATAGCGCGGGTACGCGGGCAAGTGCCGGGTCTAGGCAATCGGCGAGAGGTGCTGCCACTCAACATGCCAATACGCGAGGGGTTAGCATGATCAGTTTTGATCTGAAGTGCCGTGCACAAGGTCATGTTTTTGAAGGATGGTTTGGCAGCGCGGAAAGCTATCGCGACCAAATGGAACGCGGCCTTATTGCTTGCCCGCGATGCGGGTCGGTAGACATAGCGAAGCAATTGTCCGTCCCCAATGTCGGGGCCAAATCAAACCAACAAGGCCAAACCAAACCCAAAGCAACGCCTCTAGTAGCTGCCTCAGCGCCCGCACTGTCCGCGCCGCCTTCCTTGCCCGACGCCCTGCCCCCCGCCGTGCGGGGCATAATCGCGCGCGCGGCCGAGGCCCAGGCTGAGGCGCTGAAATCCTCCCAATGGGTTGGCGACGCATTTGCCGAAGAAGTCCGCGCGCAACATTATGGCGAAACCGACGCGAAACTTGTGCATGGGGAGGCTACTGCGAAGCAAGCAGAGGAGTTGGCCGGGGAGGGCATTGCCATTATGCCGATATTATTCCCCGTCACGCCACCGGCCAAACGCAATTAAGCCTTTTTCAATGGCTGGATGCTATTGCACGACGCATGTCAAAAGTCGTTCGCACAGGCACAATTTACCGCATGGTCGGCTTTTTGGTCGTAGCCGTGATTGCGCTCGCCATTGCTGTGCCGCAAATGGCAGATATGCTTCTATCGCAAGCCAAAGAGCAAGATGCCGAAGTCGCCGCACGACCATTAGCGGCGCAACCCGCCGCGCCTATCGCTGCGCCAAAGCCTGTGGCGCCACCGCAAGCGCCTGTCGTGTTCGGAGCGCCGACTATGCCCGCCACGCCGGTTGATTACGCGAAGTTGCAGCAACAGAACCCGCAGAACACGCCTGCACCTATTGCGCCAACCAGCGCGCCTTCAACGCCAAGCTATCAGCCAACTGAGTCCGTGGCATCGGAAGAGTTAGGTATCGACCCGCAGATAACCGCTCCGCGCGTCATCCCGCCTCCAGCAGCGCCAAAGCCGGTTGAAAAGCCTCGCAATTGGCAACGATCAACAATTCAATAAATAACCGCCGTCATTGCGGTAAGGGCAATTCGGCGTCCGTCACCGGCGGCTCAGCGGGTGGAGTGACGCCATCGGCGGCATCGCGTTCGGCCCGTTGTCGTTCTTGTTCAGCAATGGCAGCATCAACCCGCGCCTGTTCTTCCTCTGCCTCTTGGTCCAATTCAGCAAGACGCTTTTCGCGTTCCGCCTCAACCATACGGCCTGCTTGGCTGTTGCCCCTGCTATCGCGTTCGGCCCAGTAGTTGCCGACCAATTGCTGCGTGCATCCGGTGAAGCCACCTGCGCCCGATGGCGAGCAGCTCATCGCGCCGCTTGCGCCGACCATTTCATACGATTTAACGCGGTTCGCCCATGCTTGCTCTGACAAAGCATCGGGGTTGCCGCGCAAATCCGGTGGAATCCGATAGCGTTCGGATTCGTCAAACCGTGGGCAAACGACGATTTCGCCGCCTTCACTTACGGGACATTCGTCGTCACCATATACGATGACCAGATTAATTTTATCCTCTGCCTGCGCCGAAACAGGGGCTGCGGCGGCCAACATCGGTAAGGCAAGGAGCGAAAGGGTCAGCATTTTCTGGATTTTCATAATATGGCTCCTTGGCGAAATGGGTCAGATGCGTTTGGATAGGGCGATGGCGGCCTTACACCCCATGCGGATGGCGGCGGAAAGTATAGGGTAACCAGGCGCGGCCTCTGCGCCATTGTCCAGCGCGATTTCCTTATGTTCGACTTCTTCGGCCTGAAATTTTTCAATCATCGCCGATAATTCGGGGTCACTGTCGCCCAATTCGGCGAGCTGTTCGGCGTAGTGTTTATCAATTTCCGTCTCAACCGCGACGGTGCAGGCCATGGCGGCGCGTGGGCCCATTGCGGCGGTGGCGGCGCCAAGGGCAAAACCAGCCACATCCCAGAACGGTTGCAATAAAGTCGGGCGCACGCGGCGTTCCGTTAAAAGCCCGTTAAACGCAGCCAAATGCTCATCTTCCTGCGCCGCCATATGCGCGACAAGGCGGCTCATCGGCGCATGTTCGCCCATAACGGCCAATTGCCCGCCATAGATGCGCGTTGCGCCATATTCGCCCGCCTGATCCACGCGGACCATGGACCGGACAGAGCGGCGGCGGTTGGGATTGGCACGGACGATTTCGGCGTGCATGTTGGATGCCTTTCGATGCAGTGTTTGAACACACTATGCGGCAAAATAGGTAGGCCGCGCAAGATTAACCGTGGCTGACAGACTTGCCGTTTATGCAACTTATCGGCGGCGGAGCAGAACCGCGGTTAGGATGGCCGCGCCGCAGGAAATCAGGAAATTATATCCAGCGAGAGAAACGCCGAACATTTCCCACGGCGCAACATCGCACCGCACGATGGGGGCGCGCATGATGGCGTCCAGATAGCTTTCGCCCGGTTCAGGTGTCACCGCACTGGTGCAGGCGGTGACGCCCTCCCACCATCCATATTCGACGCCCGCATGGAAGCCACCGATAAGGCCGCTCACCGCCACGGACGCCGCCGCCAGCATTGCAAACGCGCGCGCGCCGCCCTGCCCGCGCAACATTTGCATAACGGCCAAGCCTCCAAACGCCAATGCCACAAAATGCGGGTAGCGTTGCCACCAGCACATTTCGCACGGGTACAGCCCAAAGCCATATTGGCTTATATAAGCCCCGCCGAGCAAGGCAGCGGGAACAAGGAACGACAACCAAACGCCCAAACGCGCTTGGTTTTTCAAAGGAGCTGCCATCGGTGCGCTTACTTACCCTTCGCCGCTGTGCGCGTCGGCACCGGCTTTCCGCGGTTCAGCGTTTCAATGGCGTACCAGAGTTGGAAATCCTCAATGCCTTTGGCCTTCAACTCATCCTGAGTCATGGCAAAGCGCGGATCGTCCTTATCATCCTGCATCAATTTGGCGTCGTCCAGGCCTTTTTCATTCGCCAGATGGCGCGACAAATCGACTTCGCGGAAACGCGGGCGCGTTTTGTAATCGGGATCGGACAATTGCGGGACGCGGATGTCGGGTTTAATCCCGCCCTCCTGCACTGACTTGCCCGATGGCGTGTAGTATCGCGCGGTGGTCAGGCGCAGGCCTGTTGTCTGCGTCAATGGCAACACCGATTGCACCGAGCCTTTACCGAAGCTTTGCTCACCCATCACAATGGCGCGGTGGTGATCCTGCAACGCACCCGCAACGATTTCGGAGGCCGATGCGGACCCTGCGTCAATCAAGACGATGACGGGGATGCCAGCGGCCAAGTCGCCCTTACGCGCCGAATAAGTCGCGGATTCGCGGGGACGCCGGCCCTTTTGGCTGACAATAACGCCCTTATCGAGGAACACATCAGACATACGGACCGCTTCGCCTAGCAGGCCGCCGGGGTTAGAACGCAAATCGATGACGATGCCATTGGGTTTGCCGCCCAATTCGCTCTCAATGCCCTTAATCGCACTGGCCACATCCCGCCCCGTATCGTCGGAGAAGCTGGACACGGTGATGATACCGACATTGTCCTTCACTTCCCAAGTCACGGGCTTCAGGTCGATAATCTCCCGTGTGATTGTGACGTCAAAGGGCTTATCCCGTCCTTCGCGGATGATGCTGAGCGTGATGTTGGTGCCCGGTGTGCCCTTCATCATCTTGACCGATTCGTCGAGCGGTTGCCCGATGATCAATTTGCCATCCAAATGGGTGATATAATCGCCGGGCTTAACCCCCGCACGGTCGGCAGGCGTGTCCTTGAACGGGGCGATGACTTTAACCGCGTCTTGCTCCGTCGTGACTTGCAGGCCAAGGCCGCCATATTCACCCTCGGTCTGGGTCATCAGGCTGTCGAAATCTTTCGCGTCCAGATACGCGCTGTGCGGGTCGAGGCTGCCGAGCATACCGGCAATCGCACCCTCGACCAGTTTTTCATCCTCGACTGGCTCGACATAATCGGCCTTAACGCGTTGGTAGACGGCGAAAAGTGGCGCGAATTTATCCTGCGTCGTTGCCTCAACCGCGCTGAACGCCGACACGCTGGCCGGCAATGCGGCGACCGCGACGCTGAGCATCAAAGCTTTGGCAAGGGTGGCGTTGGGTTTCATCCGTCTATTCCTAATATGGGCGCAATTTGGCGCATAGTGATGGGGCGTTTTTCTACCCAAAAACCTGTATATGCGATGAACGGCGGGCCGCATAGTCCCTTTACGTTCGTTTCAAATGCGAAGGGCCGCGCGGCGAAATGCTGCGCTGCCCATTGCCCATTCCATAAATGAACGATTTAGCGCGGGATAAGGCAATCGCCGCCTGCCGCCTTTAACTGCGCGCATAATTTCTGTGCGGCATCAGCGTCGGCGGTGACAGCGTTCAGGCGAACAACTTGCCGTCCCTCAACCGTCGCAGTGGTGATTTTCTTTTGGTAGCCGCTGAGGAAAGCAAATCGCGTGCCCAATGTGGTCCACACTTGGTCGGCGCTTTTTGTGTCGGCAAACGCACCCAATTGCACCAGTCCAGTGCCCGTCGCGGCGGTCGCCCCGGCCTTCGCATCAGCAATCGGCGTTGCCTGTCCCGGAGTCGCGGGTTTCACGGTGGTGACATCACGACCATCGGCGGTCGCCTGTGCCACATCGCCCTCGCCCTCAAAATCGCGGCCCTGCGCATCGGCGGGTTTGACTTTATAATCGCCCTCTGGCGCGGCAATAAGCTCGCCTGTCCCATCGCCAAGGCCGACGCCAGTGTTGCGGTTTTGCAGCCAGTAAATGCCGCCCGCGATCAAACCAAACAACGCCAACATGCCAAGCACAAAGCCCGCCAACTTCATCGGCGACATGCCCTCATCCTCATAGGAATCGGCGGTGTCTAGCCATGGCAAACGGTCGGGATCGTCAAAGCCCGGCTCATCACGCGGCGCGGATTCATATTCGGCGTATTCCGTGTCGGGATGAGTCGGATATTCCTCCGAATCGGGGAAACGACGGTCGTCCGCCCCATCTTCGCCCTGCCCCATGGCGAGGTTTTGGCGCGCAATTGGTTCCCGATTGGGAACGATTTCCGGCGGAAATTTGTCATCATTCGAAACCATGATACCATACCCCTTTGCGCGGCAATCAGCCCGCGCCTACATCTTAGTTAAGGCCTCCACCCCCATCAGGGATAGGCCGTTGCGGATAACTTGCCCGATATTGGCGGCCAAATAAAGCCTTGCCGATGTCAAATCGGGTTGCTGTGCCAATATGACGCGCTTGGACGGCTCATCATTGCCAAGGTTGTAATAGGCATGGAACGCCGCCGCCAACTCGGCAAGATAGAACGCAACGCGGTGCGGTTCGCGTGCGCGCGCCGCCGATTCCACCACGCGGGGAAAACGCGCGGCCTCTTTTAGCAATGCCAAATCGGCCTCGCCCAATTGGTCGAGGTGCGCATCCGAGGGCGTGACACCCAATTCCTCCGCCGCC
>JBGSSR010000162.1:0-8664 GCA_041736905.1 Sphingomonadaceae bacterium
GGTCGAACAGGAAAATCGGGTCGATATCGGAGCTATAGTTCAACTCCCGCCCGCCATGTTTGCCAAGGCCGATGACGGTAAATCCGACTGGCGGCGCGTCATATCGCTCAGAAAAAGCGGCAGCGATGGCGCGGTCCAGCGCATGGTCGGCGAAATCGGACAGGGTGGCGGTGACTTGCGCGAGGGTCCACGCGCCCGACAAGTCCATGAGGCCTGCGTAAAGCGCAAGCCGCGCGCGGTCGATGCGGAGTTTAGACTCCTCTGAAACGCCGTCTTGGCGTCCTAAAGTGGCGGTCAGCGCGGCACTGGTGGCGGGAAGATTACCGGCGCGAAATGGCTCGGCCAAGTCGGGGTGGCGCTCAATCAGGTGCCGCAGAAACGGCGCATGGTCCTCCGCCCGCCGCACGGCGTCGGATGGGTCAGTTAAGGGTGCAGCAAAAGGGGGGAGGTCAAACGCGGCCATGCCCCCTTATGCGAAGCTGGCGGCGCGGGGGCAAGGGTGGAATGCGTTGTGGCCTATGGATTAGGGCGTTTTGGCATACCCTTCGCAAGGCCCATTGCTATCGTGCGCTTAACAGCAATATCATCGTTAGATTGAGATTGCAGCATTTCTTGGTTTTCCATGGCAAAGATATGCAGGAATAGCTGATCATCGTTCGAACCCTCGACAACGCGATGGGGGTAAGCGACCCGCGCCCTTTCCTTTTCGTAATTTATTCCGCCTCGGCTCCAGCCATCTCCCCCACAATGTAGGCAAAATGGCTCATCAGCGATTAAGTTGCTCACGTCAACAAATGACGCAATCAGCAACGGCGAAATGGCGGCGAAGGCGAAAATTATTGCCTTAAATGGGCGGTTTTCATTGGTGCGCCACATTGGCCTATGCCTCCAAAAGGCTAAGTGCGAAGTCAATGTCTTGATTGGGCAAATGCGCCTCCCACCATGTGCGGCAGGCCTTATCACCATCGCGGATTTTATAGACCAGCCGCGTGTAAAACGTGCCTTCGTGGGTCCATTGACGATATTGGTCTTGGTTGAAACAGGCATTGGACAGCGGTAGGTTGAAATATAGCAAAGTCTGCGACTTCGGTTCGTCGCTCCCGTCATACATATAAGTGCCGTACACACGGCCTTTCGGAAATTCGAACGATGGGAAATTGGCCGAAATGGTTGCAATCGGCATGCTGGCTGCAACCAATGCCAAAAGGGACTCGCGGGGTAACATCATGTGATGATGTTTCAAATGGCCGACAATGTCCACCCCTACCCCAAATACCGCCCCCGAAACCCCTTCGCAAACTCGGCGAACCGGCCCTCGCTGATGGCGCTCCGCATCCCCGCCATCAGCTGCTGATAGAACCAAATATTATGCTCGGTCATCAACATCGCGCCCAGTATCTCCTGCGCTTTGACCAAATGGTGCAAATAGGCGCGGCTATATGTCCCGCACACGGGGCATGCGCAATCCGCGTCCAATGGGCCGCTGTCCTCCGCGTGTTTGGCATTCCTAATATTGACCGGCCTGTCCCAAGTGAACGCCTGCCCATTGCGGCCTGAGCGAGTGGGCAGCACGCAATCGAACATGTCGATGCCGCGCTCGACCGCGCCGACGAGGTCGTCGGGCTTGCCCACGCCCATCAGGTAGCGGGGCTTGTCCTCCGGCAACATATCGGGCGCATAGTCGAGGCAATCGAACATCGCCGCCTGCCCCTCACCCACGGCCAGCCCGCCAACGGCATAGCCATCGAAGCCGATGTCGGTGAGCTTTTCGGATGATATGGCGCGCAGGTCTTTGAACAAGCTCCCCTGTTGGATGCCGAACAAGGCGGCGCGCCCCGCGTGTTCTTCACCGCTGTCGAAACCATCGCGCGACCGTTTCGCCCAGCGCATGGAAAGCTCCATCGACTTGGCGGCGACCGCATGATCGGCACCATTGGGGGTGCATTCGTCAAAGGCCATGACGATGTCGCTGCCCAAAAGCCGCTGAATTTCCATCGACCGTTCGGGGGAAATCATATGCGCGCTGCCATCGATATGGCTTTTGAAGGTCACGCCTTCTTCGGTCATTTTGCGCAAGGAGGACAGGCTCATCACCTGATAGCCGCCGCTGTCGGTGAGGATCGGCTTGTCCCATTGCATGAATTTATGCAGCCCGCCCAGCCGCGCCACCCGCTCCGCCCCGGGACGCAGCATCAGGTGGTAGGTGTTGCCCAGGATGATGTCCGCGCCGGATGCCTTCACATCATCCACCTTCATCGCTTTGACCGTCGCGGCGGTGCCTACGGGCATGAAGGCGGGGGTGCGGATGGTGCCGCGTTGCATATGAATAGCACCGGTGCGCGCCTTGCCATCGCGGGCGTGGATATCGAATGTAAATCGTGTCGTCATGGCTGGCCTGTTAGCGACATTGCGCTTAAAAGGCCAAGGATGAAGTTTCGGTTCGTGCCTTTGTTGTTCCTAATGACCGCCTGCGATGGCGGAGATGTGGAGTATAGCGCCGAGGCCGATGCGGGGTTGGACGTGCCGCCACCGACGCTGGCCCCGATGGAGCATTGCTATGGCGTGGCCGTGGAGGGGAAGGGGCATGGGCCAAATGGGCCGGACACGTCCGAGGTTGATTTTCAGGGGAACGCCTGGACCTATGTCAAGGCGGGGACGTGCCGCGAAACGGTGGTTGCAGCCAACAACGGGCAGGCGCGTCGCGGTTCGCTGACCCCGCTGTGGCGCGATCGTCCCGTTGGCCCTTGGATGGACGCCGAAGCGATTGAGGACTTGCGCGACAAGCAACGGGCGGAGGCGGCGAATGGCACTTAATCGGCGCGACACGCTCATCGGCCTTGGCGCGGGGGGATTGGCGCTGTCCGGATGTTCGGGGGAGGTGGGCGCGGGCCTCAATGGGCTATTGAAAGGCGGACGCAGCGCGGACACTCTCGTCCGGCTGGGCGATGCCGAAATCCGCACCTTTGACCCGCATATCTTCACGGAACTCGCCAGCGCACGGGTGGCGGCGGATCAGTTTGTCGGCTTGACGCGCTTTGATGGGCGGGGCGAAGTGGTGCCAGCGCTGGCGGGGCCGTGGAGCGTTAGCGCAGATGGCCTGAACTGGCGCTTTCCGGTGCGCGAGGGCCTGAAATTCAGCGATGGCGAAGCCATAACGGCGGCGGTGATTGTCGGCAGCATCGCCCGTATGCGCGACCCGAAAACCGCCAGCACGCACGCGGCGATGGCGGTCAATATCCTATCGGTGGAGGAAGAAGCGGGCGCGGTGGTGTTCAAACTCGCCAAACCCTATCCCGACCTGCCCGGATTGCTTGCCCATGCCGCGTTTTCCGCCGTTCCGTTGCACCGGATTGCGGAATTGGGGGAGGCGTGGACGAATGAGCGGCCCTTGGTCACGAGCGGCCCCTATCGCGCCGTGGAATGGGTGTTGAACAGCGCCATCACGTTGGAGCGCAACCCGCATTGGCCCACTGCTTTGGGTGCGGCCAGCATCCCGCGTGTGATTTGGAAACCGTCCGAAAACAACCTATCCGCGATGCGCGCCTTTCTGGGCGGGGAGGCGGATATAACCGGCGATTTCCCGCCGATGCGGGGTGAGTGGCTGCGTGAGGAACTCAATCGGGATGGCGCGGAAACCGCGAAGATTGAGACCTATCTCGGCAGCTATTATTTCGTGTTCAACACGTCAAAAGCGCCGTTCAACGACGCCCGCGTGCGCGCCGCGCTCAATCTGGCGTTTGAGCGGGAGTGGTTGATTGACAAGGTGCTCTTGTCCGGTGCGCCGCCGGCTTACGGCCTATTGCCGCCGGGATTGGTGAAGGTTGCAGGGGTGGATGCGCCGGACTTCAGGCCCAATTGGGCGGGGCAATCGCGGCCCGAGCGGCTGGCGAAGGCGGCGGCGCTTCTCAAAGTGGCGGGCTATGGTGCGCGCAACCCGCTGACCTTTGAAATGCGGTTTAACTCATCCCCCGACCATCGCCGGATTTGCGCCGCGGCCGCCGCGATGTGGGCCGACCTTGGCGTCACGGCAAAGCTGTTCAACACCGAAAGCGCGCTGCATTTCGATGCCCTGCGCCGCGCCGATTTTGCCCTTGCGCGGTCCGGATGGATTGCCGATTTGGCCGCGCCGGAAAACTTCCTTGAAAATTTCCTGAGCGATGCCGGGGAGCGCAATTACACGCGCTATGCCAACCCAGCCTATGACGCCGCTATGGCCGATGCGCTGTCCCAAGCGGACGCTGACACCCGCGCCCGCGCGATGTTGAAAGCCGAGGCGCTGTTGATGGCGGACACGCCGATATTGCCCGTCTATTATTATGTCGCCCGCGCATTGGTGCATCCGCGTGTCAGTGGCTGGCACGCCAATCCGATGAATGTGCACCCCAATATGGATTTGGCGCTGGAGCCTATTGGCGGGGCGCGATAGAGTGCGCCGCATGAACCGCCTTATCCTTGCCATTGCATCTGCCCTCGCCCTTTCCGCGTGCGGCGTCGCGGAGGATACGCGGGTCAACATGGTGTTCGCGGACAACGTCGGCCTCGACGACCCGGTGATGGCGCAGCATCTGTCGCTGGCCACGCAAACCGGCCTTGTCGCCTTCGACGCCAAGGGGCAGGTCAGCCCCGCGATTGCGCAACGATGGGTCGTGTCGGACGATGGGCTAAGCTACATCTTCCGCATCGACGATTTGGAATGGGGCGATGGCGAAGCGGTCACCGCCAGCCAAGTGGTGGCAATGCTCAACGATGCGCGACGGCGGGCCAAGGACAGCGCGATTGGCCCCGAAATGGCCTCCATCCGCGCCATTATCGCACGCAGTGAGGAAGTGATTGAGATTGAACTCAACGTCCCGCGCCCGCGTTTGCTCGACCTGTTGGCCAGCCCATCGATGGCGCTATTCCGCCGCACTGGCGGAAAGGAGCAGGCGCTGGGCAATATGACCTCGGCGAAGCTGGGCAATGGCAGGCTGCTCACCCCGATTAACCGCATCGTCGAGAGCGAGGATGTGCTGCGCCCGCCGGTGTTCGTGCGCAGCCTGCCGCTGGCGCAATCTGTCATCGCCTATCGCGATAGCCATGTCGATGTCCTGACCGGACTGCGGTTTGACGCCGTGCCCTTGGTGCAGGCCGCGAATATCCCGCAAGGGGAGCAACGGTTGGACACGACATTGGGCCATTTCGGATTGGCGGTGCGTCGGGAAAGCGGGCTATTGGCCAGTCTGGCGGCGCGGGAGGCGATTGCTATGGCGCTCGACCGGCCGCGCATGGTTGCCAGTTTTGGCGTCGATGGCTGGCGTGAGATGAATAGCCTAAGCCCGCGCCAATTGACCGCGCGCGGCGATGTGCCGGACTATGACTGGCTGTCGCTGAATGCACAGGATCGCAAGCGGCGCGCGGCGGGGATTTTGGCGCCGGTGTTGCGTTCCGACCGTGAGGTGTCAGTGTTTATTGGTGCGCGCGGGCCGGGGGCGGATCAATTGTTCGGCTATATGCGCGCCGATTTGGCCGATGTCGGCGTAACCTTGACGCGGGTCAAGGCGGCGGAGGGCGCGGACCTTGTCCTGATTGATGAGGTTGCGGATTTCGATGACCCGCTTTGGTATCTCACGCGGCTGAGTTGCGCGCGGATGCCGCTGTGCAGCGCGGATGGCGACGCGCTGGTCCGCGGTGCCCGCGCCGCGACGACCATTGCGCAGCGGCGATTGTTGCTGAGCGAAGCAGAGGCGGAAATTATGGGGCGTTATGGCTATATCCCGCTGGCCACGCCGTTGCGCCTGTCGCTGGTGCGGCCGGGGGTTAGCGGGTTTGAGCCGAATTTGCGCGGGCTGCACTTGCCCCAATATTTACGTGCTGGCTCTTGAAGTCCAGAGGCGGAGGGGGCACATTGCCCTTTAACCGGCGCTTTTGCTGGTATTTTGCAGGATACGCCCATGGCCCTTGGCCCCAATCAGTTTGAGACGATCGCCCGCCAAATTCCGGAGCTGGGCCGCGATGCCGCGTCGGTTTTGCGGCGGGTGGAGGCAATGGAAAAACTGCTGGAGCGCGGCTTTGTCATCCCCGGCATTAATGTGCCCGTGGGATTGGACACCATTATCGGCCTGATCCCTGTCGTTGGCGATTTAATAACGGCGGCAATGGGCGGGTGGATTTTGTGGGAGGCGCGCAATTTGGGCCTGTCCAAGTTCCATTTGATGCGCATGGCCGCCAATATCGGCATCGACACGGCGCTGGGCGCGGTGCCTTTGGTCGGTGATGCGTTTGATTTGGTATTTCGGTCCAACACCAAAAACCTACGCATTTTGCGCCGCCATATCGAAAAGCACCACCCGCATTTGCGCGTGATTGAGGGGTAGGGCGCGGCGGCGGCTAACCGGCGACACCCGACGCCGCACTATTTTTCAGACAATAAAAAAGGGCCGATCCTTTCGGACCAGCCCTCTTTATCTTTGGCCGTGGGGCCAGAGCGATTACATGCCCGAACCGGGACCGTAAACGACTTCCACGCGGCGGTTTTGCGGTTCGCGGACACCATCGGCGGTGGGGACGCGGTTTTGCGCTTCACCAAAGCCTTGGGCCGAAATGGCACCGGAAGGCACGCCCTTCGTGGTCAAATAACCACGGACGGTGTCGTTACGACGGTTGGACAGGCCAACGTTGTACGTTGCATTACCCGAACGGTCGGCGTGACCAGCAAGCATGACGCGAGCCGAACCGCAGTTTGCGTAGTTCGCCGCAGCGGCGTCAAGAACCGTAGCAGCGTCAGGACGCAGGTTCGACTTATCGTGATCGAAATACACGATGTAAGGCGCGGTGTTGCAAACGGGCGGTTTGACCACAGGAGGCTTCGGTGGGGTTACCACTGGTGGCTTCGGTGGGGTTACCGTGACAGGAGGAACAACTGCAACAGGAGCAACAGGGGCACCGCCGAAGTTATAAATCAAGCTGCCCAGCAAGCTGTGCGATTTGAAGTCACCTTCAACGGCACGGTTGCGCGAGTCGACATATTCCATGCCCGATACGTTGAAGTAGCGATACTTAACGCCAACGTCCCAGTTGTCCGAGATAGGAGCGCGCACGCCGGCCAAAGCCTGCCATGCGAGACCGGTGTCGGAATCGTCCAACCACGATGGGTTAGCAATCGTGCTGGTCATTTCAACGCGAGCCACACCGATACCGGCGCCGACGAAGCCTTGCAGGCCATCATCATCACCGAAATCGAGCAGACCGTTGACCATGAAGCTCAACGCGTCCGATTGACCGTTCGAGTCAATCGCGCCCACTGCGAAACCATTGTTTGGACCCGAACCGGGGACGCCGGGGGCGTTTGCGGTCAGGCCGTCCTGTTGAACGGCTTTATAAGCAACTTCTGCTTCTGCACGGAAACCGCCGAAGTCATAACCGACGATACCGTCGAAATCATAACCTGGGTTGTCGTTTTGGATGTTCACGGCCCCTTCGGTCGTGTTGATATCCAGTTCGGTATCTTCAACGATCATCAGACCGCCTTCGATGCCAGCATACCATTGGTTATCACGAGCCATTGCGGGCGCGGACAGAGCCGTGGTCGCAAGTGCTAGGCCAAGCGCAACTTTACGCATATAATTCCCCTCTTTCAAAATTAGGAACAAAATTCGGTGGGTAGTAACTACTCGGGTTGGGCAACGCTTGCAACCCTAGTTTGGTTCCGACTGTTGCTTAAATGTCGCCTTTTTTTGGTTAAGTAGGGAAAAAACGTTCCGCCTAGGGAATGTTTAAGGGTAAATTTACCAAGATTTTCAACTCCCTTGCGAATCCAGCATCACTCCGGCGCTAAAATCGCGCTGCTTGTCGCAGCCTATGCGAATCGTGCGCGATTTACGCCGGTGATGACAGCAATCCCCAAGCGGTAAGCGCCGAAATCACGGAGGAAAGCGCCGTGCGTGCGCCTTCGTCCTGATTCGCATTGGCGGATATGGCGGGAGCAGCGGGTGGCGTTTGCCAGACTTGGCCATTCCGCCGCATCCACCCGCCGCTGCTTTCGACCCAGACCATCATGCCGTTCGGCGGCGATATGTAACGCCATGCCCCCGCGCCAAACAGCGCAATCTGCCCATCACGCCCCGCCCAGTCGCCGGTGGCATTGGTGGCGACAATCCATGCTTGACCGTCGGTTGGTGTAAGCAGGTTCGCGGGATTGCCGCCCACTGCCAAAACCCGCCGGTGGAGCAATAGGTCAATGAGCAGCAACGCCTCATTATGGGTTATTTCTTTGCCCGCTTGGGCGGCGAACAGATAGGGCAGGGGGAAATGCGGGGTCGTGGTCATCGGGTTTACTTCCTTAAATGAGGGCAGCTTCGGGGATAGTCAGCACCAGCGGCTCCGACGCGCCGGCGTCGCCGATGTGGCGGATGGAGAGGGTAAGCGCGCCACCTGCCGAGGGCGGCAGGTCAGCGATGGGCAGGGTGAGCGTGGGCGTGGGAACCTCCCAAAACGTGGCGGGGTTGTTTGCGCCCGCATCGACGCGGTAGAGTTCGGCGGCCTCACCCATTGGTGTGTCGATATAGTCCTGCCACGGCGCATTGGCTCGGCTGCGGCGGGTCCATGTAAGGCGAAGGCTTGCGCCCTCGCGCCCCCACCGACCATGCACCGGTGCGAGCGGACGGAGGGCGAGGTGCTGCACCGTCA
>JBGSSR010000204.1:0-20727 GCA_041736905.1 Sphingomonadaceae bacterium
GCGCCATTGGCGTGGCCATAGACCATGATGCCGTCGCGGCTACGCCCGCCAAGCAATTGGTAAAGCGGCATCCCCGCGCACTTTGCCTTTATGTCCCACAATGCCATGTCGACGGCGGCAATCGCGCGCATCGTAACCGGCCCGCGACGCCAATAAGCACCCTTGTACAAATACTGCCAAATATCCTCAATCCGCCCCGCATCCATACCAATGAGGCAGGGGATAACGTGATCCTCCAGATACGACACAACCGACAACTCTCGCCCGTTCAGCGTGGCATCGCCAATGCCGTACACCCCCTGATCCGTCTCAATTTTTAGCGTGACAAAGTTCCGGTCGGGGCAAGTCACGATGACACGGGCGGCGGTGATTTTCATGGTGAACGGGCCCTCTCAAAAAGCGCAATAATTTTCCGCGTGATGCCAGACAAATTTTGGTCAGTCAATATTTTGAATATTGGTATTTTGGCTTTTGGCGGGTTCGATGCTTGATTACAGGGATGATTGAGTGGCATCGCAAATATGGGATGGTGCCTATCGATTCTTTTCATACGTCAATGTAAGCGCGAAAAACCAGCGCAATTATAACAGCTTTGCCCATCGCTCGCCGGTCATCCACCTTACCAACAACAAAACCAAATTTGACAACTCTCGCCCATTTGGTAAGGCCAAAAATGGAAAAGCCGTCACTCAATGGCGGAACTAGAAAATTCACAGATTGAGGGAGAGAGAATATGAACATTCGCCATTTGGACAACCGCGCCTCGCTAACGGCTATCGGCCTAGCCTTGGTCGCGACCAGCTTTGCGGCACCCGCGCACGCCCAAAACGCGCCTTCTGCAGAAGCCGCCGAAACCGACGATGCCAATATCATCATTGTAACCGCGCAAAAGCGTGAGCAGAACATGCAAGAGGTGCCCGTTGCCATCAACGTTATCACTGCCGAATCCATCGACAATTATGACGTCAAAAATTTTGAAGATGTCGCCCGCGTTTCCCCCTCCCTTTCCGTTGATACCGGCGACGCGCCCAGCGGCAATGTCATCCGGATGCGCGGCATTGGCACGGCGGCGTTTAGTATCTCTGCCGAATCCAGCGTCGCGGTGATTGTCGATGAAGTTCCCTTGATGTTAACTGCGCAGGCGTTCGGCAGTTTGGAAGACATTGAACGCGTTGAGGTTTTGAAAGGGCCGCAGGGCACTTTGTTTGGAAAAAACGCCTCTGCCGGTGTCGTCAATGTCGTAACGCAGGCACCGACCGATACCTTGTCTGGCAAAATCAATCTGCGCGCGACCACGGATAAGGAATATAAAGGCTCGGCCTCACTCTCTGGTCCGTTGGGTGACGACATTGGCTTTCGCGTCAATGGATATTATCTCGACCGCGAAGGCTATATCACCAACTTGTTCGATGGCAGCAAATTGGGCGGCGACAAAGCGTGGGGTGTCCGCACCAAATTGGTGTTTGAGCCTACCGACGCTTTTGACATCGCCCTCATCGCCGACATTGCCCGCCGCGATTCCAGCAACGCATCGCCCTTTACGGCACTGCCGCTGAACGACCCATTCCGCACGTTAATCGTGGCCGGGCCGGAGAATTTGACGGTGCAAAATGACACTGAAAATTTCTTCAAGACCGAAACAGACATGTTCGTCGGCAAATTCAATTACGATTTTGGCGGCGTCATCCTAAGCTCGATTAGCAGCTACCAACGGTATAACTTAAAAACCGTCAACGATTTGGATGCCAGCGTCCAAACGCATACGCCCAACCCATTCTTAAATCCGATGCAGGCCCCAACAGGGACGCCATGGGTTATCCAAGAATCGCAACAAGAGAGCAAGGCGTTCTCACAAGAAATCCGCCTAACTTCAAACAGCAGCGGCCCGTTCGAATATATGGTCGGCGCATGGTATTCAAAGGTCGAACATGACCGCCAATTCAACCGGACACCTTTGCGTTTCCTGATCAGCCGTTGGGATGCAAAGGCCGATAACGAAAGCAAGGCATTGTTCGGACAAGCAACGTATGAATTCGCACCGAATACTTTTGTTGATGCGGGTATCCGCCTAAACAATGAGAAGATCAGCGTAGAATTCATCAATCTCATTCCCAATGTCGCCAATCCGCCCCGTTTTGATGGCAGCTTGCCCGGCGCTGCGCCCGTCACATTTGTTGGCGCGGATGAAGATACGGCAGTCACAGGCAAAATCGCGCTGCGCCATATTTTCGACAATGGTACGATGGTATATGGTTCGGCCAGCACAGGGTATAAGGGCCAAGCCTATGACATCGCGTCCGGCTTTAACCAGCGTAAGGCCGACAACCCCGTGCGTTCGGAAACGTCGCGCGCTTTTGAATTGGGCCTGAAAGGCACGGCGGCGGAAAATGCATTGCGGTATGATGTATCGCTGTTCTGGTCCGACTTCACCGATTTCCAAGCACAAGGCGCAGTTCCGATCGCCACCGGTGGTGTCGAATTTAGCCTGAACAACGTCGGCAAATTGCGGACCAAGGGCGTTGAGCTAAACCTGAACTGGGCCGTCACCGAAACATTCAGCCTTGATTTTTCAGGTGCCTATACCGACGCTAAAATCCGCGAGTTCCGGTTCGCGCAATGCTATGCTGGACAAACGGCAGCGCAAGGGTGCGTTTTGACCGATGTCGATGGCAACGGCACATTGGAATCATCGGTGCAGGATTTAAGCGGGAGCCGCCTTGCCAACTCGCCAAAGTTGAAATGCAACATAGGTGCCTATTGGGAAGATCAGATCGGCGATTTGCCATTCAACACCTTTGTCCAAGGCAATTACCAATGGCAGGACGATGTGAATTACGACCTGTTTGGTGCACCAACCAACGCGCAAGACGCCTATGGCCTCGCCAATTTCAGTTTCGGCCTCAAGGAACCGGAGGGCAAGTATGAAGTGTCGTTGTTCGTCAACAACGCCTTTGATAAACTTTACTATTCGCGCGTTGACGACACGTCGAGCCGCCGGACCGATGGCCTGCAACAGATTACCGTGCAGCGCGCGCGGGAATCGCGGCGCTATGGCGGGATAAAGGTCCGATTTGCCTTTTAATCCATTTCCTTAAGTGGGGATAAGAGGGGGGCTTAAATGGGGAAGGGCAAATGGGTGCAAGCACATTTGCCCTCCCTTTTTCCGTATTGCCGACATTGGTGATACAGGTTTGACGTTATCAGGAGAGTTCACATGCGTTTTCGGTCCCTTGCTTTGACCATGTTGTTGGTATCGGTCGCCAGCGTTACGACAGCGTGCCAAACGACTTTTACGCCCGACGCGCAACCTTCGGCCTCGGCAAAAGAGGCCGGCCGCAGGGAAACAACGCTTGCCATTGGCTGGCAATTTACGATGCAGGGGCCAGAGGGCAGCGCGCCTGACGCCGCGCCCCCCGCAGGATGGTCAAGCGTCCGGGTGCCGCACACATGGAATCGGGTAGGCTATTATAATGTCGGCCGCAGCGAGGGGTCGAACACGCCCGAAAGCGTCAATAAGACTATGGTAATTGGTTGGTATTACCGCACGCTGGATGTTCGCCCCGCCGATGGTCGCCGCGTATTCTTGGAATTTGACGCGGCCAGCCGGACGGCGGAGGTGTGGCTGAATGGCGTTAAACTCGGCGGGCATCGCAATCCCTTTGGCCGGTTCCGGTTGGATGCAACCGATGCAGTGCGCGCCGAGGGGCCAAACCATCTCTACGTCAAAGTGGACAATAGCGCGCCTGAGTTTGGTTCCAGCACCCATGATGTATTCCCCCTGCGCGGGGACTTTTTCGTGCGCGGCGGTCTGTATCGTCCGGTAAGCGTGATCGTCACCGATGATGTCCACATCGACCTGCTGGACCATGGCGGGCCGGGGGTTTACGCTGATACGCTGAGCATTGATGGCGAGGCCAAGGTGCGCGTGCGCAGCCGTTTGGCCAATGAAACGGGCGGCACGCATGATGTGCAAATCATCGCCTCTATTATGGATGCCGACGGTAGGAGCGTCGCCGAAGCGCGGCAAACCGCGAAACTATCCGCCAATATGACGTCCGAATTGACACACAATCTGTCGGTTCCATCGCCGCGTTTGTGGAATGGCACGAAGGACCCTTATCTCTACACCCTGCGCGTTGAGGTGCGTTCGGTGGACGGGGCATTGCTGGACAGCCTCGATCAAAAATACGGCATTCGCACGATGGCATTGGACCCGAAACGCGGATTCTTGCTAAATGGCAAACCCTATCGCTTGCTCGGCGTCGGCCTGCATCAGGATAGCGAAGCCAGCGACTGGGCGATGAGCGACGCCGACATTGCCGAAACCGTGGACATTATCCGCGACATGGGCGCGAACTCCATCCGGTTGACCCATTATCAGCATGGTTCCCCTATTCACGATTTGGCGGACAAGCACGGCCTTATCCTTTGGGATGAAATTGCCGTTGTCACCGCATGGACCACCGCCGATGATCAGTCGGAATCGCCCGTCGAACTGCGCGATAATGCGCGGTTGCAAACCAAGGATATGATCCGGCAGAATTATAACCATCCGTCCGTCGCCGTATGGGGCATAGCGAATGAGGTCGACTTCGGTCCCGGCCGCCCCGACTTCCTGGGCAAACCACCGGCGAGCGTGCCGGATCCGAAACCACTGCTCGATAACCTATACCAACTGGCGAAGTCGGAGGATGCGGGCCGTCCCATCGTCTTGGCCGATTGCTGCGCCATGCGGGGGATGAAGGACGTGCCCAATGTTTCGGGCACCGTTGATGCTGTCGGTGCGAACCGCTATTTCGGATGGTATTATGGCGACCCAAGCCAGCTTGGCGCGCATATGGATGCACTCGCCGCGTCGCATCCCGACAAACCGCTTGCCCTTAGCGAATATGGCGCGGGCAGCGCGCATACGCAGCAATCCGACCATCCGCTGGGCGGGCCGATTGACGCGGCTGGGCTCGTGCAACCGGAACTCTTCGCCTCATGGTTTCATGAGGAAAGTTGGAAGCAGTTGAAAGACCGCGATTATTTGTGGGGCACTTATATCTGGAACGCCTTCGACTTCGGTTCCACCGTGCGGACGGAGGGCGATGCGCAGGACATCAATACCAAAGGTTTGGTGTCATATAACCGCAAAGTCAAAAAGGACGCGTTCTATTTCTACCGCGCCAATTGGTCTGATGCGCCGACAGTGCATGTCACGGGGCGGCGGTATGTGGACCGTGCCTATCCAGTGACGGAAGTGCGCGTGTACAGCAACGCCGCCATCACACGCCTCACTCTAAACGGCACTGTGGTTGGCGAATTGAGCAATTGCCACGACAAGGTCTGCGTCTGGCCTAACGTCCGATTGGCGGCGGGGCAAAATACGGTCGCGGCAACTGGCCTGTTTGGCGGCGAAGCGGTGTCGGATAGCATCTTATGGCAACTCGATGCCGAACAAACCGATAGTTACCGCATCGACGCGGGCACGGTGATTGCCGGCAAAGCGGCGCAGCAATTTGGCTCTGACGCGTTCTTTACTGGCGGTTCAGCGGGCACTGCCGACACGCGCGGCGGACGGGGGAGGAAGCCGGTGTTTGTTGCCATCGCAGGCACCGATATGCGCGACATTGCCGCCACTTACCGGATAGGCGCGTTCAGTTACCGTCTGCCGGTGCAGGGCGGGCGCTATCGCGTGACCTTAACCTTCGTCGCGCCGGACCGGGATGAGGGGCTTGGTCCCTTTGACGTGATGCTGAACGGCACCGTTATGCTAAGCGGCTTTGACGTATTGAAACAAGCAGGCGGGCCGCTCACCACTGTATCGCAAAGTAAAGATGTCACCGTTTCGGCGGGCGGCACCATCCTGCTCGATTTCAAGCCACGGTCGGGCAAGGCGATAGTCTCCGCCATCACCATCGAACGCCTGTAACGCCGCGTCAGAGGGAGAGCATATATGCACAATAGTCTAAGCCGACGCGCCATTTTGGGTGGGATGATCGCAGGGACAGCGGCCAGTGCGATTCCCGTGCGCGCGACCTCGCCCTCCGCATCTGAGCAAATTCTGCTGTGGCCCAATGGCGTCCCTGCGGCGACGCCCACCAATTTGCAGCAGCAATATATCGAACGCCCACTCGAAAATGGCCTGCCCAACCGGATGTTGGTGCAGGTGACTGCTCCCTTTATCGAACGGTTTTCTCCCACCGTTCCCGCCAATGGGGCCAGCATCCTGATCATGGCGGGCGGCGGCTATCGCGGTATGGCGTGGGATAAGGAAGGCTTGGATGTCGCCCATTGGTTCGCGGCACGCGGTGTGACGGCGTTTGTCCTTGGCTATCGCTTGCCGCGCGATGGTTGGGCGGGGGGACCAGAAGCCCCGCTGATCGATGCACAGCGCGCGATGCGGCTAATCCAATTTTACGCACCGCAATGGGGTCTGGATGCGCAGCGGGTCGCAGCGCTGGGCTTTTCCGCGGGTGGGCAATTGACCACCAACTTGGCGGCACGTTTTGCCGATGCGCTGTATCCAGTGATGGATAAGGCCGACCTGTTATCGGCGCGGCCCGCGCTGGCGGCAGGGATATATCCAGCGGTGAGCCTGATTGGCTCGGCGGAGACTTTGTTCAAACAACCATTAAGCGACGCGCTTCTCGCCGCCAACAGCCCGCACCTGCATGTGCCGGACAATGCGCCGCCGCATATCTTAATCCATGCCGAGGACGACCCAGTGGTGAAGCCGGATGAACACACCATGCTGCTCCGCGCAGCCTTAAAGGCAAAGGCCATCCCCATCGAAACGCATTTGTTTGAGAGAGGCGGTCATGGTTTCGGCCTGCGCGCACCCAAACCCTTGTCGGTGGCCGATTGGCCCGAGCGGGTGATGGACTATGGCCGGGCTATTGGGTGGGTGTAACGATTGCGGACCGGCTTTGACGAGGAGCATATCGCTGTCCATTTGAAGGCCAGCACCACAATGGATTATCGCCGTAATCTGAAGCTTTTTATCCTCCCAGCCATTGGCTCGCTTCGTATCGTTGATTTTAACCGCGCAGATATCGCGAAATACCATCACGATTGGCGGCATCGTCCTTATCAATCCAACCGCAATCTCGAGCGCGCGCCAAACAATCCCTATGTCATAATTGGTCGCAATCCTGGCGCCCATCTAACCGACCTCCAGCCGTTCTGGCAACGCGTCCGTGGGCGAGCCGGTCTTAAAGACGCAAGGATCCATGACCTGCGCCACACCTTTGCATCCATCGCAGTCAGCAATGGGCAGAGCTTACCTATTATCGGCAAGCTGCTTGGTCACACGCAGGGTCAAACAAGCGCTAGATATGCCCATTTGGCCAATGATCCCGTGCTGGCTGCTGCCAATGATGTTACCAGCCTTATTGGGCACAGTTTAGCAGCCGCAATGCCGAATTGAGAGATGGTGCCACGGTCCCATGCTAAAATTGGGACTGCTGGGCCAGCGGATTGGTTGGTTATTATGGGGCTGCTTTAAGGACAGTCCAGACGGTCCGGTTTCAAGTCTCAAGGCAAGAAAGCGGCCGCACTTAATAGTGTTCCTTAGAACCTCCAAAGCCGTCTAAGCCATACACAAAAATTTCCAAAAATTGATTTTGGTTGACACGCATTGGCAATTTAATCTTGGACGTACGCTATCGAAACTGATTTGGCTTCAACCCATAACGAGCCAGCTTATCGTAAATCGTTTTCCGCGGTGTTTGCAACAGTGTCAGCAAAGCATTCACATTGCCGCCAGTTTGCCGCAAGGCATCCTCCAACAACGACTTTTCAAACTCCGCGACGATGTGTTGCAACGGGCGGCGGCCTTCGGGTCTGTCAAAACGTTGGTCCATCGCGTCAATGCCCAACACAAAGGCATGGGCATAACCGCTAAGTTCACGCAAATTTCCGGGCCAGTCATGGGTTTGCATATGGTGCCAAGCCTTTACGTCTATACTGCGCGCGACCAGCCCTCTGTTCCGTTCATGCGCCGCGATGAAATGGCGGAAAAGTTCCGGAATATCACCGCGCCGATCAGCCAAGGGAGGCAAGGTCACACGCACAGCGCCCAATCGCTGTTCCAACGGCTGCCTGCTTTGCGCCGCGTCGCTGCGATGGGTGGTGTTTAGCGCCAGTATGATGCGGATATTTAACTTGCGCGCACGTTCTGCGCCGATGGGCAGCACCGACCGATTGTCCAACATGGCCAGCAAGCGGGCGTGGGTTTGGTCCGATAAGAATGGCACTTCGTCCAGAAACAACGTTCCCCCCTCGGCGCGCTCCAGCAATCCGGTGCGCGATAGGCCCGCCGATGGTTCCCGCCCGAACAACAGGAGCTCGGCATCCTCGTGCCCTAAAATCCCCGCGTCAATAGTAACAAAGGGTCGGCGACTGCGCGCGCTAAGGTCGTGGATAAGGCGTGCCGTGTGGCTTTTGCCGGTGCCCGCCGCGCCCTCCAACACCACGTCGATTTCGGACCGGCCCACTGCTTCAACGATGGAACGGAGCGCGTTTGCGGCGTCCGATGATCCGATAATACCTGTGTTCGATTTGCGGGCCAACGCCTCCTTCAACCGGCGGTTTTCGAGTACCAACGCGCGCCGATCGGCGGCCAGCCTTATGGATTGGATAAGCGCAGAGGAGGCATACGGCTTGGTCAGGAAATCCGCGGCGCCGTCCTTCATCGCCGCCACCGCCATATCGACATCGCCGTGGGCGGTGGTCAGGATGACCGGCAATTGCGCATCCATTTCACGCACATGGGCAAAGAATGTGATGCCATCCATGCCGGGCATGCGCACATCGGTGACCACGACACCGGCAAAATCACGATCGAGTGATTTCAACGCGCTGCCCGCATCGGGAAAAGCGTGGACCGCCAATCCCTCCAGCATCAACGCCTGCACCATCGCCTCGCGCAGGGCGGCATCATCTTCGACCAAGGTGACCGATAAAGACGGCTGTCCACTCATGCGCGCGGAATGACCATTGTAAAGCGCGTGCCGTCGGGCCCGCTGTCCACCCGCAGATCCCCACTTAGGGCGCGCATGATATCTTGCGATATGACAAGGCCAAGGCCAAGGCCATCTTCCTTCGTCGTGGCAAAGGGTTGGAACAATGTGGCCATGGTTGCTGGGTCAATGCCATGGCCATTGTCGGCAACAGTGAGCAGGCAGTGGTCGCCATTTGTCGCAATCTCTATGGCAATCCAACCCTCCGGCGCGGCGGCATCCAGAGCATTTTGAATGAGGTTGACCAGCACTTGTTCCAACCGCACATGTTCGGCGCGCACCATCGTTTGGGCCAGCGCGGCGTCGGGCAGGCGTAGGGTGACTCCAACGCGGTTTATCCGGTCTTGCAGCAGGAGCAAAGCGCCATCAATCGCCTGCGACAACGGCAGATCGCGTGGGATACGGGCACCGCGACGGCTGAACCGGCGCAATTCCTCAGTAATCTGGCCGATGCGGTCGGTAAGGCCTATAATCTTGCCAAAATTTTCGGCCGCCGCCGCACTTTGTCCCGCGGATAGCAGTTTTGCGCCGCTTTCGGCATAAATCCGCATCGCGGCGACTGGCTGCCGGATCTCATGGCCCACGCCAGCGGTCACTTGGCCCAGCGTTGCCAGCCGATTGGCCTGAATCAATTGGTCGCGCAAGTTTGCCGTGCGCGCCACAACCATCGCTTCCGCCTGCGCCTCGCGCCGTTTGCGCCATAGGATGAATGCACCGGCCATCAATACGCAGGAAACCAGCGTTAAAACCACCCATAACCTTCCATTGGCAATCGCGGTCGAAAGGCGCGGCGCGGCATCGACCAGCAAATGCAATTCCCACCCGCCCGCATTGGCCACGGGCTGTATATTATCCAAAAGACGCGATGAGGTGCCCTGCGCGCCATAGGCCATTACGTCCATCGGTTGCAACGCGGCCTTGCCAAAGCGCAGTTGATCCTGCGCTCGTTTCGCGTCGTCCTTGGCGATGGGTTTCGTCGTGCGAAAACTCCACTCAGGGTTGCTGGTGATGAGGACGACGCCCTCGCCATCAGTGACGAACACCCCCGCCTCCGCCGCGCGCCAGCTTTGCTCGATAGCGTCAAATTCGACTTTTATAGCGACGACCCCCAAGGATACATCGTCCTTCTCCACCCGCCGCGCGATGTACAGGCCGGGGCGACGGCTGACCGTGCCAAGCGCAAATTCCGACGTTTCGCCATCGCGCAAGGCATCGGAAAAATAGCTGCGAAAGCGATAGTTGGAACCGACAAAGCTGGTCGGCAGCGCGGCGTTGCTGGCGGCGATAGTCATACCCTTGGCATTCATGACATAGAGCGCGGCGGCCCCCGTTTGCTCGGCCAAATCGGCAAGGCGGGCGTTCAGCGATGCGGCATTGCCACCAGTGGTAAGCAACGCCTCCACCTCCGGGTCAATCGCCAATACACGTGGGACAAGAGTGAATTTGTCGAGTTCGCTTTTGAAACCGGCCGTCAATAACGCGGCGCTATCCCGCGCCTCTGCCTTAGCATCGGACAGGGTCGATTCCCGCACCGCGCGGTCCACCGCCTGCACCGCCAAAAGGCCCACCAACGCTATCGCCAAAGCGGCAATGGCAATGAGATAGCGTCGGTTGATATTGTGCACCAGTCCGCCCCTTCCAAATACTGACGTGTGCGAAAATACGCACAAGGGTCAAGAATTTAATGCGACATTCCGCACAAACGCTGCGCTAAATAGCAATATAGTATTGATTTTTAATGATTTATGATTTTGCTAGTCTTCGCTTGCACCCTTCATAAAGGGCCTTACCCTAACCTAAAGGGCAATAGACCCAAAGGAGGATGATCGGGCGATGGCATTGCAGATTGAATTGGCGACAACTCCAACGGCCCCTTCGCCGCGCCTGCCCTTTTATCGGCAGTTATATGTGCAGGTGTTGACAGCTATATTTTTGGGCGCGATTGTCGGCCATTTTTATCCCGAATTCGGTGTATCGTTACAGCCTTTGGGCGTTGGCTTCATAAATCTGGTCAAAATGATTATCGCGCCGGTTATTTTCCTAACCGTGACGATTGGTATCGCGGGGATGCGCGATATGAAGACGGCAGGCGGAGTGGCGGGCAAAGCCTTTGCCTATTTTTTCTTCTTTTCCACCTTGGCGCTGATTATCGGATTGATTGTCGGCAATGTGGTGCAGCCGGGGGCGGGCCTCAATATTGATCCCGCGACTTTGGACCCTAGCAAGGTCGCCGATTACACGCAAAAGGCGGAAGAACAAAGCATCGTCGGTTTCTTGCTCGGCATCATCCCGAAAACATTGATTAGCGCGATGACCGACGGCCAAATCCTGCAAGTCCTGCTTGTCGCGATATTGACCGGCGTTGCCATGGCCGCGACGCGCCCACACAGTGACCTTGTGCTCGACGTTCTCGGCTCGCTGAGCAAAGTCGTGTTCAAGCTGGTCCATATGTTGATGAAATTGGCGCCGATTGGTGCATTTGGCGCGATAGCATTCACTATTGGCGAATTCGGCATAGACACTTTGACCAACCTGGGCGCGTTGATAGCGACGTTTTACTTAACCTCGCTGTTGTTCGTCCTCGTCGTCCTTGGCCTGGTAGGCTATTTCGCAGGTTTCTCTATATTCTCGCTCATCCGCTTTTTGCGGGCGGAATTGTTATTGGTGCTTGGAACGTCGTCGTCGGAGGCTGCGTTGCCCAGCCTGATGGAGAAAATGGAGATTGCCGGTTGCCGCAAATCGGTGGTCGGTTTGGTCGTGCCAACGGGCTATTCGTTCAATCTGGACGGGACCAATATTTATATGACGCTTGCCGCGTTATTCATTGCGCAGGCGGTCGGCATTGACCTTTCCTTAGGTGAGCAGTTGACCTTAGTCGCGGTGGCGATGATCAGTTCCAAGGGCGCGGCGGGTGTGACGGGTTCCGGCTTTGTGATCCTCGCGGCCACCTTATCCGTCGTGCCATCGGTGCCTGTGGCGGGCATGGCGCTGATCCTTGGCGTCGATCGGTTCATGAGCGAATGCCGCGCGCTGACCAACTTTATCGGCAATGCCGTGGCAACGGTGGTGGTGGCAAAATGGGAGGGTGCATTGGATACCGACCGGCTCGCCGCCGCCATGGCCGGAACCCCGATGCCCTTGCCGCCTGAGGACATCGAACGCCACGAACGCACCGGCCCGCATAGCGAGGCGGTGGCTGAGGCGATGGAGAAAATCGCATGATTATCGGGCGGCGCGCGTTTCTTGGCGGGGCGACGGGGGCATCGGTGCTAGCTGCAAGCAGCCACGCCATGCCCGCACTGGCGGCACCTATGGAGGAAATCCCCCTTTGGCCCGGCACCCCACCGGGGCGTGGCGGCGTGAGCGGCCCCGAAAAGCTGGGCGATGAAGGCGCGGGCTATGGCGCGGTATCGAACATCGCGACGCCCCGTATGCGCGTCTATCGTCCCGTAACCCCCAACGGCGCGGCCGTCATTGTGTGCGGGGGCGGCGGCTATTTCCGGATTCAATTGTGGAAGGAAAGCACGCCGATTGCGCAGTGGTTGCAGGCGCGCGGCTTTACCGTGTTCGAATTGCTCTATCGCTTGCCCAATGACGGTTGGGACGCCGAAGCCCCCTTTATGGATGCGCAGCGAGCAATGAAAATCGTCCGCACCAGCGCCGCCGAGTTCGCCGTCGATCCCAAGCAGATCGGCATTATGGGCTTTTCCGCAGGGGGGCATCTTGCTGGGTTCACCGTTCTGCAGCCAGAGCGGCCCCTTTATGCCGGTGCGGACCAATATGAGAAGGTCAGCGCGCGGCCCGATTTCAATGTGCTGCTCTTCCCCGTCGTATCGCTGCGCAAGCCGTATGATACCACGCGCACGCGCCGTGAAATTATCGGCACAAAGCCAAGCACAGACGCGGAAAACGCATGGTCGCTGGACACCTATGCCCGCAAAGACGCGCCGCCAACCATCATCTTTGCCTCCGCAGATGACCCCACAACCCCGCCCGGCCATGGGATTTTATTATTCGAAAAACTCAACACAGCCGGTGCGTCGGTCGAATTGCACATGTTCCGCGATGGGGGTCACGGATGGGGGCTGGGCAAGCCGAACCAAGTGTTGGCGCAATGGCCGGATATGTTCGTGACGTGGTTCACCACAATGAAAATGCAACATAACAAACAGGGAGAATGATTGATGGTACGCTCTACATTTTGCAGGCTGGCCCTGCTCACCACGACGGGTTTGATGACCGCAGCCATGACGGCGACAGCGGCGCACGCGCAGGATACCTCGACGCCCGTCACGCCGCAGGAGCAGGATCAGGATCAGGATACGGACTCGACCATCGTCGTTACCGGCTCACAAATTCAAGGTGCGCAGATAAACGATGTCCTGCCCGTCACCGTGGTCGATGAGCAGCAGATTGAGAACATCGGCGCGTCATCGGGGGATGAACTGTTCCGTGCCATTCCGCAGAACGGTACCGTTGCGTTCAACGAACAAAATGCCACGACCCAAAACAATGTGCGCGGTGATGTAGGGTCGGTCAACTTGCGCGATTTGGGCACCGGCAACACGCTAGTCCTCATCAACGGTCGCCGCATGAATTTGCACCCCGGCTTTCAGACCGAACTGCTTGTGCCGGTGGTCAGCCCCGACACCAACGAAATCGCCCCGGGCAGCGTCCGCCGTATCGAAGTGCTGCGCGATGGCGCGTCGGCTATTTATGGTGCCGATGCGGTCGCGGGCGTGATCAACACCGTGTTGAAAGGGGATATGAAGGGCGCCGTGCTTGATCTCGACTGGCGCGCTTCCGATGGCACTGGCCTTTTCAGCACACGCATCAGCGGCGGAGTGGGTTTCGATTTCGGCGGCGGGCGCGGTAATATCACCCTGTATGGCGGCTATTTTTATGAAAATGGCCTGGATGCGTCAAAGCGGGCTTATTCGCGCGACGATGATAAGTCGCCATTGGTAGTGGGAACCGATTTTGAAGGTGATGCCTCGTTCAACAACCGCAACACCTTCGGTCCGTTCGGTCAGTTCGATATTCAGGCACCGTCCAACCGCACGCCGATTGGCGATGACGATTTTTATCTTCAACCGAGTTCATTTTCAGGCTGCGACATGAATTTTGGCAATGGTCTGTGCGCCAATGCCGGAACCACACCATCATCGGAGGTTCGGTATAATACAGTCTTTGGCAATACGTTGATAAGCAAAAAGAAACGCTATAATGCAATGGCTTTGCTTAGCTATGATCTGACCGACAATGTGGAGGCCTATTTTGAAGGCAGCTATTATCGGTCGGAAAATGAGCGGCGCAATGACGCCTCGGCTATCCTAAGCGCAGTGCCGGTTGGCATTTCGCGCAACGCCTATTGGAATCCATTTGGCGCCACGACCCTTCCCGGTGGTGCGGCCAATCCGAACCGACTGCCTGGCACAACCCTACCCTCGGGCGGGGCGGATGTGATTATGGAGCGGTATCGCTTTGTCGATGCCGGCAACCGCGGCGTGTTCGTTGATAAGGATTCCTATCGTTTGGTCGGCGGTTTGCGCGGCAACTTTGGCGACTGGGATTTCGATGCCGGATTTGTCTATTCGGAATCGAAAGTAACCGATTTGGAAACCAACCGCGTTTCGCTAACCGCGATACAAAATTCCATTAACCTCACAACGCCCGATGCCTATAACCCGTTCAACGGGGGGTGCGTGACGGGCGACCCCGGGCAGGGCGATTGCACGCCAAACCCGGCTTCGGTCATCGATCCGTTCCGTATCGACGTCTATCGTAAGGGCGGGACCAGTCTAGCGTTGGCCGATTTTAAGGTTAGCCGCGACGATTTGATTACCCTTCCGGGCGGGAATTTGGGTGTCGCGGCGGGCATCGAATGGCGGCGTGAAACGTTCTTCGACGATCGCGATGATCGGTTGGATGGCACGATTACCTTTACCGACAGCGTCACCGGCGTGTTCAACGGCAGCGACGTTGCGGGCACCAGCCCATCGCCCGACACCGATGGTTCGCGCGTTGTTTATTCGGCCTTTGCCGAGGTGTTTGTGCCATTGGTTAGTCCCGATATGAATATCCCCTTGGTCGAAGCGCTCGACCTGCAAGTGGCCGGACGCATTGAGCGTTTTGAGGATATTGACGCGACCGCCGCCGTCCCTCGCGTTGCAGCGTCATGGACTGTCGTCCCCGGCGTGTCGTTCCGCGGCGCATGGTCACAAGGTTTCCGCGCGCCCAATTTGGTGCAAGTCAATGATGACGGTACCACCCGGTCCAACACCCGCGATGATTTTGTGATCTGTCAGGCCCGTGTAGAACAGGGCACTTTGTCCGGTCTTGACGCCTGTCCGGGTCAGGGTGTCATTAGTTTCCGTTCGGGTGCGCGCGATTTGAAACCGGAGGATAGCACAAGCATCAATTTGGGCATTGTGCTGGAGCCAAGCTTTATCCCCGGACTAACGCTGACCGCCGATTATTGGCGCGTGAAACAAACGGGACTAGTCGGCACCTTTGGTGACGATAACGCCATTGCGCTTGATTTGTTGCGGCGTTTGAACGGCAGCACCAACCCCAATGTGATCCGCGCGACGCCGACGGCGGACGACATCGCGCTGTTCACTGGGACAGGCCTGGCCCCGGCAGGCGCGATTGTTCAGGTGCTTGATCCTTATCTAAACCTCGACAGCCGTGTGTCAAAGGGCTGGGACTTTGGCTTGGTCTATAATCTGCCCGATTTCGGGGCGGGTGATTTCCGCCTACGCCTGAACGCCGCGCGCCTGACCAGCTTTGTGCAATCGGCAGGTGCTGATGGCGAGGAACTGCTCGCCGGGATTGCCGATGGCACATTGCCTGCGGACGTGACCGTTGGCGGGCTTGGCGAATTGTTGGAAATCGACGGACGGCCCAAATGGCGCATCAGTGGCTCGGTCAATTGGGAAAGCGGACCAGTCGCCATTGGCGTTTATGGCCAATACACCGGCAAAGTGTGGGACACCAGCGTGGTGCGCGATGAATTGATTATATCGGATGACCCTAACATCAATTTCTTCCGCGTTGATGATCAGTTTACGATGAACTTTTCCATCTCTTACACGATCAACAATGACACTGCGCTGGACGGAACGCGGTTACGTTTTGCGGTGAATAATGTGTTCAATGAGGCACCGCCGCTCGCCGACGAAACCTATGGTTTCTACAGCGAACTGTACACCGCGCGTGGGCGCGTGTTCCACGTCGAATTGCGTAAGAAGTTCTAAAATGACGCAGCTGGCCCGACCGTCAATCCTATTGGCCGTCGGGCCGGCCGTGATGATGGCTATGGGGGTGCAGGCACAGACGCCTGCACCCCCAATTGCATCCGGCGCAGTGCCAAACACGCCGGGATGCCAGACGGCAAAGGCCAGCATTCATTTCGATTTTGAGGGCGCATCGCAATCGCGGTGCGTGGTCGAAGGGGAAACCGAATTCACTATCCTCATCACACCGGAACATGCGCCGCCGATTAACCCAAGCCCATGGTATGCCTTTCGCTACAGAACCATAGGCGAGACCCGAGTGACGGTGCATTTGGCCTATCTGGGCGGCAAGCATCGCTATGCCCCCAAATGGACACCCAAATCAGAAAGTGGCGATGGGACGCGCGAGTTGCTATTTACCACTAATAAGGATGAAACCGTCGCAACGACAGTCCTGCCGCCGGGCGAAGCCATCGTCAGTGCGCAGGAAATGCGGGTCAGCAACGACGTCGACCAATCGCTGTCCCGTTGGGCAACGGCACCTAATGCTGAGCGTGTGGTGCTTGGCCAATCGCATGATGGCCGCCCGATTGAGGCCGTGCGTATGGGCAACCCCATCGCCCCGCGCCTGATTATTCTATTGGGTAGGCAACACCCGCCCGAGGTCACCGGCGCATTGGCGATGGATGCGTTTGTGGACCAGATCGTCCAACTGGTCAGCAGCGACGCGCAGCCATTTGAGGGCTATCAATTCCTCATCGCGCCGATGCTCAACCCCGATGGTGTCGCGCGCGGACATTGGCGGGCGAATTTGGGCGGTAAGGACCTGAACCGCGATTGGGGTGATTTCTCTCAACGCGAAACGCGCGCCGTTAAGGGCTGGCTGGATGCCTTGCCCGATGGCGTGCGCCCGGTATTGATGCTTGATTTTCACTCAACCCAGCGCAATGTGTTTTATGTGCAGGGCGATGAGGCGACGAAAGGGCAGGGGCGGTTCCTTAAGAAATGGCTTGGCGGCAAGGAAGCGTTTTACCCCGGATTTCCCTTCACCATTGACCCGCGAAACGCCAATCCGGGCAGCGGTACGGCAAAAAACTGGTTCCACGCGACCTATGCCATTCCGTCTTACACCTACGAAGTCGCCGATACCGCCGACCGCGAGGGCACACGGAACGCTGCCAAATCGCTGGCCGATGCTTTGCCAGAGGCGCTAGCCGTGCTAAACGAATGAGCGGCACCAGCAAGTGGGACAGACAATGAAATTTATCCGAAGCCTTTTCATTGTCCTGTCATTCTCTCTCACCGCCGCGCCCGCGATGGCCGAAAAATGTGCGCCCATTCCCATGGGTTCGTCCGAGATACGCTTTGCCAATTGGGCGGGGCCAACGTTGCCCGTGTTTCTCTATCGCCCGCAGGGGGATGTGGCCAACGCCCGCGTGGTGTTCGTCATGCACGGGGTCTATCGCGATGGCGACCGATACCGCGATGAATGGCGGCAATTGGCCGAGGAGCACAATCTCATCATAGTAGTGCCGAATTTCAGCCAGGCCGATTTCCCGGGTTCCGCCGCCTATAACCTAGGCAATTTGTTCGACAAACAGGGCCGCATTCGCCCCCATGAACAATGGTCGTTCGCGGCAATAGAGCCGTTGTTCGACCGCGTGGTGTGCGGCGTTGGCGGCCCGCAAAGCGGCTATGCGCTCTATGGCCATTCGGCAGGCGCGCAGTTTGTGCATCGTTATGCCGCCATCGTCGATGCGCCGCGGTTGGAGGCGGCGGTTGCAGCCAATGCTGGTTGGTACACGATGCCAACCGACGCCGCCTTTCCCTATGGCTGGGGCGGCAACGCAGCACCCCTGTTCAAGGGAAAGACGGCCGTCGCGCGGCCACTGACCATCCTTTTGGGCACGCAGGACATTGACCGCGCCGACCCTAATTTCCGTCGGACGGAGGATGCGGATGCGCAGGGCCTGACGCGCTTTGCGCGTGGCCACAGTTTTTTCGCCGCCGGTCAAAAATTGGCTGAGCAACAGCAAACCGCCTTTGGTTGGCAAGTCGTCTATGCGCCGGGCGTTGGGCATGACAATGGGGCCATGGCGCCCTTTGCCATCCCCTATTTGCGCGCAAAGCCCACCGCGCAGGACAATGCCACCGCGCCGCAAACCGAACGGGTGACCGTCGCCGACCTGCTGCAACTGCCCGATGTCGCCGCCGCGATGGCGACGATTTTCGATTTGGAATCCGATTGGGCGATTGAGCGCCTCATCACCCTCACCGAAATTCCCGCACCGCCCTTTGGCGAGCAAAAACGGGCGGAGGCCTTTGCCCAAATGCTGCGCGATGTAGGCCTAATCGATGTCCATATTGACACCGTTGGCAATGTGATTGGCCGGCGCAAAGGCAAGGGTAATGGCCCCACAATCATGCTGGCCGCGCATTTGGATACCGTCTTTTCTGCCGATACGGATGTGCGGGTGAAGCGTGATGGCAACCGCTACACTGCGCCGGGCATTGGTGACAATTCGCGCGGGCTAGTATCGCTTTTGCTGGTCGCTCGCGCGATGCAAATGCACGGCATAGAAACTGATGGCGACATCCTGTTCGTCGGCACCGTGGGCGAGGAAGGCGAGGGCAATTTGCGCGGTATGCGTCATATCTTCGCCGCGCCCGATCATAATATCGACCGCGTGATTGCTATCGATGGCGGCAATATGGCGCGATTGGTGACTAGCGCGGTTGGATCCAACCGCTATCGCATCACTTTCGCTGGTCCCGGCGGGCACAGCTATGGCGCGTTTGGCACCGTCAACCCGCACCATGCAACAGCCTTTGCCATATCCGATTTCGTCACGCGGGCAGAGTTGGTGACGCAATCGGGGCCGAAAGCCACCTTTTCCGTCGCGACATTATCCGGCGGGACGGGCGTTAACGTTATCCCTGCCAGCAGCACATTCGAAATCGATTTACGCTCCTCCGATCCCAATCGATTGGCGGCATTGGATGCAATTTTAATGTCATCCCTGAACGCCGCGTTGAACAGCGCCAATGTCGGAAAGGAAGGAGACGACCGCCTTACCCTGACCATTGAGGATATCGGCAAACGTCCGGCGGCTTCGAACGAGGACGGCGATACGCTCGTCACGGATGCGGCATCGGTGCTGACCCAATTGGGGCTGACGCCCGAAATGGAGGCATCCTCCACCGATGCCAATTCGCCAATGTCATTGGGCATCCCCAGTATCACGATCAGCAGGGGCGGAATAAACCCACGCTCCCATTCTTTGGACGAATATTGGGTGGCGGAGAACCAGCATTTGGGGCCACAGGCCTTGCTTCTGCTTGTATTGTTACAGGCAGGGATTTCGAAGTGAATTGAACACACCCATCCAACGAGTTTACGATGTCTTAATGATGGTATCTCACACCCATTCTGCATTGTTAGATGTACTGATGTTTCGCAGTAATGGCCCGTCTATTTCGGTCATTCGCCGATCTTTTGTCGTGAACGGATGACAGGTTTTGGTGTCGATGCCAGAGGGCAACGGTGACCGCTATGTCAGCGGACGCAGACATGTTCCTTTTCCCCGAGCGGTGCATTGGGTGATTATTTAGTCACATTCAAACTCGCACGAATGCTCCATGTTTCGCTGGATTACCCGCTAGCTTGCTTCCAGTTTGCTTCCAGTCCACGCACAAAAATAGCCCCACTGGTAACAGCGAGGCGTTTATATTTTTGATTTGAATGGGTTTTATGGTTGCGGGAGTAGGATTTGAACCTACGACCTTCAGGTTATGAGCCTGACGAGCTACCGGACTGCTCTATCCCGCGTCACCATGATTGGACCTTGGTTACCCGCTGTCCAAAAGCGAATCTTGCGATCCGCAAACAAAAAAACGGCCTCTGGGGCCGTGTTTTGCAGCCAGCCTAAGACTGACCTAAACCCCAAAAGGGTTTGAGACTGTGAATGGGTTTAACAAATCGCACCTGCTACAATGCCTGGCGACGTCCTACTCTTCCAACGCTTAAGCGGTAGTACCATTGGCGCTGTCAGGTTTCACGGCCGAGTTCGGGATGGGATCGGGTGGGTCACTGACGCTATGGCCACCAAGCAATGAAGCAGGTGCGGTTTGTTTAATCGATGCGTGCACTGAATAGCCGAAGCTATTCTACAATATGGGTATAAAGTGTGGCGTTTCTGGCTGAAAAATACCTCCACTAACGACGAACTGTCGTTGATGGCGGGACTATCAAGCATGAAAAGAGTAATTAGGACCGGTTAGCTTCACGTGTTACCACGCTTCCACATCCGGCCTATCAACGTAGTGGTCTACTACGACTCGAAGAAATCTTATCTCGAGGGAGGCTTCCCGCTTAGATGCTTTCAGCGGTTATCCCGTCCATACATAGCTACCCTGCTGCGCTCCTGGCGGAACGACAGGTACACCAGAGGTATGTTCAACCCGGTCCTCTCGTACTAGGGTCA